>JADGEG010000242.1 GCA_016744485.1 Arcobacter sp.
CTTTGTAGGAATTTGATTAATATAAACTAAGTCTAAATCTTTTAATAAGTAAGTATATCTTTTAAGAGTTTTAAGAGTAATTAAATGTGGATGAGCAATAGCTATTGCAAATCCTTGTCTTTTAGCAATACGTATAGCTTTTTTTAATTGTTTTTTTATAGCTTTAGTATTAACATCATTATCTAAAAAAACATTTCTAGCAAGATAAGGCATATTATATTTTTTAGAATATTTTTTTCCAAGGGTTTTAGAACTTGTTCTACTATCAAGAAAAATAAAATTGTATTTTTTTAAAGCTTTTAATAAATTATCCATACTTTTTTCATCTGATGTAAATTTACTTCCTGTATGATTATTAGTATATTTAGCATTTGGATACAATTCTCTAATTTGTTTTATTCTTTTTTCAATTATTTCATATGAATTTGTGATTTTTAAAGTATGCTCTTCATTAGCTAAAAAAGATCTAGCTTCTAATGGAAGATGCACTATATGAAAAGGTAATTTTTGTGCAATTTTTGCTGAGTTTTTATGTTTTTTTGTTGGAGGTAAAAATGAAATATTAACCGTATATTTTAAGCTTTTTATTCTATTTACTTGAGTTTGTGTTGTTACATCATCTATTATTATTGCTAATTTTGCTTTTGTTGTTCTAACTTTTTTAATTATTTCTTTTTTACTATTTTTTATTTTTTTTATTTTTATTTTCGTTTTTTCATTTTTTTTTTTAATTTTTTTTTCTTCTTTTATATCAACATATTCTTTATATAATTCTTTCGTATATTCTTCAAACTTGTCTTTCTCTTTTTTTATTATTAACTTTGTAATTTCATTTTTTTTAAAAATATTTTCTTTTTCTATTAAAATAAAATATATTGTAAAACTTAAAAATAATACAAGTATAGATAGAATTATATTAATAATTGTGCTTTTAGATTTTTTTGCAGTAATTTTTTTTGTATTAGTTTTTTTTTGTTTTTTCATAAAAAGCAAGTAAATAATAAGTAAGAATTATTTAATATTTTCTTACTTATTTTTATTTTTATAATCAAAGTTTATTTTACTCTTTACTCTGATTTAATCTAGTTTTTATCTTTATCTACAATTTTACCAGCAGAAATCCAAGGCATCATTTCTCTTAAGTTAACTCCTGTTTTTTCAATCAATGAAGCTTTAGCATTAGCACGTTCAGCATTCATTCGAGGGTATCCAGCTTGTCCTTCAAGTATAAAGTCTTTTGCAAAACGTCCATCTTGAATCTCTTTTAAAATTTCTTTCATAGCTATTTTAGACTGCTCATTAATAACTCTTTTCCCAGATACATAATCTCCATACTCAGCAGTATTAGAAATTGAATATCTCATATCTGCAATACCACCTTCAAACATTAAATCAACAATAAGTTTTAGTTCATGTAAACACTCAAAATAAGCTAATTCAGGAGCATATCCAGCTTCTGTTAAAGTTTCAAAACCTGCTTGTACCAGTGAAACTGCACCACCACAAAGAACTGCTTGTTCTCCAAATAAATCAGTTTCTGTTTCGTCTTTAAATGTTGTTTCAATAATAGCAGTTCTTCCACCACCAATTGCACAAGCATATGATAAAGCAATATCTTTAGTATTTCCAGAAGGATCTGCATGAATAGCGATTAAATCAGGAATACCTCCACCTTTTACAAATTCAGATCGAACAGTATGTCCAGGAGCTTTAGGTGCAACCATCATTACATTTATATTTTTTGCTGGAAATACTCTTCCATAATGAATATTAAATCCATGTCCAAAAGCAATTGTTGCTCCTGATTTAAGATTAGGTGCAATTTCATTTGCATAAATTTCTGCTTGATTTTCATCTGGAAGTAAAATCATAATAATATCAGCATTTGCACTTGCATTTGCTACTGTTTGAACTTCAAAACCTTTTGCTTGTGCTTTTGCCCATGAAGCACCATCTTTTCTTAGCCCAACAATAACTTCAACACCTGAATCCCTTAAGTTTTCAGCATGTGCATGACCTTGACTACCAAAACCAATCATCGCTACTTTTTTAGCTTTTATTAACTCTATATTACAATCTTTATCATAGTAAACATTTAATGCCATTATAAAATCCTCTTTAATTTTTGAAAGAATTGTAGCTAATCTTTGATAAAAATAATCTTAGTATATCTTATCATTTGATAAAATAATTTTGTGTTTATACATATTTGCTTTTATTAGAATGTCAGAATATTCAACTGGATTATTATACTT
>JADGEG010000071.1 GCA_016744485.1 Arcobacter sp.
AGGGTCATGACTTAAAATATAGAAGACAAAATAAAAGAAACTTTAAAATAAAAAAAATAAAAAAACAATCTATTATATTAGTAGATGATTTGATTACTACAGGTACAACTATACTTGAAGCAAAAAAATCCTTAGAAACAAACAATAATGAAGTTCTATTTTCTCTAACTTTAGCAGATGCAAAAATATATTAAATTTTAGATATAATCAAAAATGATAAGAGCTGATTCAATTGATAATTTAAAAAACAATTTAGATATTGTAGATATTATTTCACAATTTTTAGAATTAAAAAAATCAGGTGCTAATTTTAAGGCTTGTTGTCCATTCCATGGTGAAGATACTCCATCGTTTGTTGTTAGTCCTTCAAAGCAAATTTATCATTGTTTTGGTTGTGGAGTTGGGGGAGATAGTATTAAATTTGTTATGGAATATGAAAAACTTTCTTATCCTGAGAGTCTTGAAAAACTAGCTACCATGTGTAATATTGATTTAATATATGATAATCAAACGAATAAACAAGATACTAAAGTTTTAGAAGAAATTAATAAATTTTATCAAAAATTATTTAATCAGAACGAAAGTACACAACAATATATAAAAAGTAGAGGTATCTCAGATTTCTCAATAGAAAAGTTTGAAATTGGATATGCTCCAAAATCTCAAGATACTATTAATTTTTTAAAAACTAATTTTTTAAATTTATCTGATGCTAAAGAAATGGGTGTAATAGATAGAGGAACAAATGGTTTATATTCTAGGTTTATTGAACGAATTACTTTTCCTATTTATTCTATAAGTAATAAAATAGTAGGTTTTGGAGCTAGAACTATTACAGGACATAATGCAAAATATATTAATTCTCCGCAAACAAAATTTTTTAATAAATCTAAATTACTTTATGGATATAATTTAGCAAAAGAACATATTTATAAAATGAATCAAATAATTGTAACTGAAGGCTATTTGGATGTCATTATGTTGCATCAAGCAGGTTTTAATACAAGTGTAGCTACATTAGGAACAGCATTAACGAAAGATCATTTACCACTTTTAAAAAGAAGTGAACCAAAGGTTATCTTAGCTTATGATGGGGATAAAGCTGGTATTAATGCAGCATTTAAAGCTTGTGTCTTATTAAGTCAAAGTGAATTTAATGGGGGAGTTGTGATTTTTAAGGATGGAAAAGATCCAGCTGATATGGTAAAAGATGGAAAAATAGAAGAGTTAAATTCTTTATTTAATTCTTCTACAAATTTTATTATTTTTGCAATTGATTTTATTGTTGCAAAGTATGATATACAAAATATATCACAAAAACAAAAAGCATTAATAGAAGTTAATGATTATTTAAAATCTCTTAATATACTTTATCAAGATGAGTATAAAAAATATATAGCACAAAAACTTAATATAAGAGAAAGTCTTATTAAGATTGATTTGATAAAAAGTAGGCAACTTGAAACAAATGTCAATCAAATTGATATTGCTGAACTTTGTATTATTAAAACTGTTTTAGAAAAAAAAGAAAGATTAAAACAAGTTTTAACTATAGTAGATTCATCAATGTTTGAAATACATAAAAAAGAATTTGAATTATTAATAAATGAACCAGATAATCAATCATTAAATTTAATTTTACTTAATGAAAGTTTAGAAAATTATGATGATGATAGATTAAAAAATGAGCTTTTAATATTACTATTAAGATTTTATACAAATCAATTAAATATAATTCAGCATAAAGAAGAATTACTTTTCAAAGATAAAGTATTATTAATTAGAAAAATAAAAGATAATATAAAACAGTTAAAATCTGGTAAACTAATAAACTATAATTTAATATCTTGAATTAATTTTAATAAGATATAATCTTTTTATGAAAAAAATATTAGTTATTCTTGATGGTATTGTTGCCAAAAAATTGATGCAAAGAATCATCGAGTCAAATACAGGCGAAAATTCTTATGATGTTATTTATATGAATGATGCTATTATTCCTACTCAGAACTCATCTAATATAACATTTTATAAATTTGATCCTACATCTGAATTTAAGTTAAAAATGATTTTAGAAAAAAATATACATTCAGAAGTTTTTATAGCACTAAATTCAAAAGAAGAATTATTAAATGTTATTAAAAATATTAAATTAATAAAAAAAAATTTACAAATTATTGCACTTGATTATTGGGGTATTGATATTGATGATCCTTATGTTAGCATTTATAGAGGAATTGACATTTTAGCTAATGGAATGGTTGAAAGGCTTCCAAATGTTCCAGTACTAGCACAAAATATAGGTATGAAAGAAGGGGAGATAATGGAAGTTAAAATTCCATTTGGAAGCTCTTATGCTTATAGATATATAGGTTCCATTGAACAAAAAGATTGGAAAATTTTCGGCTTATATAGACACCAACAATTAGTTAATATAAAAGCATCTTTAATATTAAAACCAAATGATATTATACTAATAATTGGAAAACCTAAAGTTTTGATGCAAATTTATAATGTAATTATTAGAAGTGAAGGACAATTTCCTATGCCTTTTGGTGTAAATGCTTATTTATATTTAGATTTATACTTACAAGATCAATATAGAGTAATACAAATAGTACAAGAAGCAAAATATTTAAACCAACAACTTAAAAATAAAAATTTAATAGTAAGAATTACACGACCAACAACAGCTACTCTTATGAATTTAATTAAAAATGAACTAAAAGGTATAAATAGTATAATAATACAAATAGATTATCATAATATTGGTATGCAAAAATTAATTAAAAATGATATAAATACTTTTGATATTGGTTTATTAATATTAGGTTATGAAATTTTTAAAAATAAAAAGAAAAGTAAAGTTTTGATTAATTTTAAAGTACCTGTTTTTAAGTTGGGACATGAGTTATTGGTAAAAACAAAATTTACTAGCATTATTGTAAATGATGTGAAATCATACGAACAAATATCTCCTATAATTTTTGATATTTCTAGTCAATTAAAAACGAAAACAAAAATTTTTGATATGCACCCTTTAGAAAAAGACGAGAATATATATAAGCTATTGGATCACTTTGAAAATTTAGCAAAAATTTTTAATCAAAAAATAGAAATAATTTCAAATCAAAAAAATCCTATTCGTTATTTAAGTAAGCAAAAAAATATATTACAAATTATGCCCTTAAAAAAAGATATGTTCAAAAAAAGATTTTTTTTTAAATTCTTTTATACAAACTCAGATCTTATATCTTTTGATATGTCAAAAGATAATCAACTACTAATACCAATTGTAGAATAAAACTAAAAGGAAAATTTATGAAATTTGAAGCTTATCCCTTTGAAAAATTAAATATATTATTAGAAAATATTGTGCCAAATGATTCTTATGAATTATCTGTATTAACTATAGGTGAACCAAAATTTGAAACACCTAACTTTATACAAAATGAATTGAAAAATTCTATTGCATTATTAAAAAAATATCCAGCAAGTTCTGGTTTACCAGAGCTTAAAAACTCA
This sequence comes from Arcobacter sp., assembly GCA_016744485.1. Taxonomy (GTDB): domain Bacteria; phylum Campylobacterota; class Campylobacteria; order Campylobacterales; family Arcobacteraceae; genus BB30. Next base: position 3,526 of record JADGEG010000071.1, read on the forward strand.
ATGATAAGTTTTTTTGAAAAAAGATTTAACATTAAATTAAATGATAATCAAATTATTCCAACATTTGGTACAAAAGAAGCACTATTTAATTTTCCACAATTTTTACTATTTGACAAACAAAAACCTGTAATTGCTTTTCCAAATCCTTGTTATCAGATATATGAAGGTGCGGCACTTGTTTGTAAAGCACAAATAATTTATATGGATTTAACTAAAGAAAATGATTATCAAGCAAGTTTATCAGTTGAAGATATGAAAAAATGCGATTTAGTGATTTTAAATTATCCAAACAATCCAACTTCTGCTAGTATTAGTAATAAATCACTCGAAACTTGGGTAAAAAATGCTTTAAAGTATGATTTTTTTTTATTAAATGATGAATGTTATTCAGAAATCTATTTTGATGATGATAATAAACCTATATCTTTATTGGAAGCTAGCAAGAATGTACAAAATGATAATTTTAAAAATATTTTAGTTATGAACTCAATTTCAAAAAGAAGTTCAGCACCAGGTCTTAGGTCTGGTTTTATTGCAGGAGATAGTACAATTTTAAAAGAATATATGATATATAGAACATATCTTGGATGCTTAGCTCCTCTTCCTTTGCAAAAAGCAGCTTCTGCTGCTTGGAATGATGAAATCCATGTTCAAGAGTTTAGAAAAAACTATTACAATAATTTTAAAATAGCAAGAGAGATTTTAGGTATTGAAATACCAAAAGCTACTTTTTATCTTTGGATTGAAGTAAAAGATGATTTAGAATTTACAAAAACATTATATAAAGAAAAAAATGTTAAAGTTTTACCAGGTAGTTTTTTAGGCCGAAATGGTGTTGGAAAAAACTATATCAGAATTGCACTTGTAGAGAATGAAGAAAAAACAAGAGAAGTATTATTAAGAATAAAAAATGTATTGGCTAAGATGTGAAAATACATTTTATAGGTATAGGTGGTATTGGTTTATCTGCAATAGCTAGGTTTTTAAAACATAATAAACATGAAATTAGTGGCTCTGATGTTAAACAAACCATGATAACTTCACAGTTAATAAAAGAAGGTATCAATGTCACTTGCCCACAAAGTGCAAATAATATAAAAGATGATTTTGATATCGTTATTTATTCAGCAGCTCTAACAGATGATAATCCAGAATTAATTCAATCAAGAGTGAAACAAATAAGAACAATCTCTAGAAAAGAAGCACTTCCTTTAATCCTTGGAGATAAAAAAAATTATTGTGTAGCAGGTGCTCATGGTAAGTCAACAACTACAGCTATATTAGCTTCTATTTTAAACTCAACTGCATTAATAGGTGCCATATCAAAAGATTTTGGATCAAACTTTAGATATGTTAATGATATAGTAGCTTTTGAAGCAGATGAAAGTGATGCTAGTTTTTTACTCTCAAATCCTTATTGTGCAATTGTTACAAATGCTGAGCCTGAACATATGGAATATTATCATTATGATTATGAGAAGTTTTTTGATTCTTATAAAAAATTCATTAATTTAGCCAAAAAAAAAGTACTAAATGCGCAAGATAAAGATATCCAAAAATTAGATATAAAAGATGCTACATTGTTATATCCAAGTGAAGATATATCAAATTTATGTTTTTTTTTAAAAGATGGTGAACCATATACTAAATTTGATTTACAAGATTTAGGTTCTTTTGAAGTTTGGGGTTTTGCTTATCATATTGTAGTTGATGCTTCTTTGGCTATTTTAGCTTCATTAAATGAATTAAGTGTTGATGAAATAAGGAAAAATATTTTAAATTATAAGGGTATTAAAAAAAGATTTGATATTTTACAAAAATATTCTAATTTTGTTTTAATAGATGATTATGCACATCATCCAACTGAGATTGAAGCTACTATGAAATCTATAGAAATATACGATAATTTAACAAATATTAATAAAAGAATAGTCATTTGGCAACCTCATAAATATACAAGAACATATGATAATTTAGAAGGTTTTGTAAAGTGTTTTAAAAAATGTGATGAATTAATAATTCTTCCTATTTGGACAGTTGCAGGTGAGCAAGAGCTTTATATAGACTTTGAAAAAGAGTTTGCAAAGTATAATCCAACTTATGCAGATAGTTTAAAAACAAGTGATAAAAAAATAGAATTAATAAAAGATAATAAAGTTATAAAATGTATAAGTGAAGGTATTATTTTAGGAGTAGGTGCTGGAGATATTACTTATCAGTTAAGACATAAATAAATTATTTATTTCAAGAATATTATAACTTAATGAGCATTTAGCTTCTAGTGCTGTTTCATCAATATTTTTATTCATTCTTTATCCTTTAGATAATATTTTAAAGAAAATTCTTTTATTTTTCTAATCATTCCTATTACTCCACTTTGTCTATTTGGTGTAATAATTTCACTTAAATTTAATTCATCTAAAACATCAACATCAATGTCAAGTAAATCTTGAATGGTATTATTTGAAAATATATCTAAAATAATATATACTAAACCTCTTACAATAATAGCATCGCTATTACCTATAAATATTAATTTACCATTCTTATATTGACACAATAACCAAACCTGAGAAGTACAACCATGAACCAAATTTTTAGATATTTTATACGATTCATCAAAAGTATCAAGTTTTTTACCTAAATCAATAATATATTCGTATTTTTCTAACTCATCATCAAAGTATTCTAAATCTTTTTTTATTTTTAAAATTTTATTTTCTATACTCATTTTTGTTTCCATAATTTATTTTTTTAAAATACTAAGAGCTTTTTTGAGTGCTTTAATTAACTTATCAATATCATTTTTATCATTATAAAAAGCTAGAGATACTCTAATAGTGCCTTTGATATTAAGATGCTTCATAATAGGTTGTGCACAGTGATGTCCTACTCTTAGTGCAATATTCATTTTATCAAGTAAAATCGCAATATCATCATGAAATATATTTTTAAAATTAAAACTTCTACTTCCAATGGCTTTATTTATATCGTTATAAAAAATAATATCGTCTAATTTTCTTAATTCTTCATCTAAATATATGTATAAATCATTTTCAATTGTTTCAATTTTCTCATATCCAATACTTAAAATATATTCCAAGGCTTTTGAAAAACCAATAACACCTACTATATTTTGTGTTCCTGCTTCAAATTTATAAGGAGAGTTTAGTAAAGTTGAGCTATTATAATCAACTTCATGAATAGTAGCACCTCCTGTTTGATAAGCTTGTACATTTTTTAGATGTTCTTTTTTTATATAAATTGCACCAAGTCCAGTTGGTGCAAATGTTTTATGTCCAGACATTACAAAGAAATCCACTTCAAGTTCTTGCATATCAACTTTAAAGTGGGCTAAACTTTGTGCTGCATCTATCATAACAACAGCTTTGTATTTATGTGCTAAATGGATAATGCTTTTTATATCATGTATTTTTCCAAAAGCATTTGAAATATGAGTTATACTTACAAAAGATTTAGGATTTTGTTTTAAAAGTTCTTCAAAGTGTTGCATATTAAAATTTAAATTATCATCACATGATACAACTTCTAAACCCCTATTTAATTCTCTTCCTTGCATATGCCATGGAACTATATTTGAATGATGTTCTAAAGAAGATATAATCACCGTTTTAAACTCTTTTGCATAAGAACTTGCTATAAAATTAATACTTTCAGTTACACCTTTTGTAAATATAATTTCTTCAATACATCTAGCATTGATAAAGTTTTTTAAAATTTTACGTGTATTTTCATAGTTTTTTGTAGCTTTATTAGCATGACTAAAACTACTTCTATGTATATTTGCACAATATTTTTCATAATATTCTACTTGAGAGTCAATTACACATTTTGGTTTTTGAGTACTTGCTGCATTGTCTAAATAAATAGTATTAGAATTTTGAAAATAGGGAAAATCTTTTTTAAACATATTTATGTCTTTTTTATAAGTTTTTTTCATTTTTTATATTATCATAATTTTTTCTTATAATTTAGATCTTAAATGTATCTTCTTTTTTTATATACTTATTTTTTATGAATTCTAAAGTATTTACCTTTTATTTTTGTATTAGATAATCCATCATATGCCTTATTTAAAACAGCTGTTTTAATGGCTACATAAGAGCAAAAAGGAAAACTATCAATTTTCCCTATATCTTCTTTTACAAGACCAACACCTATAATTAATGCTCCTAAGATATCACCAGCTCTAAGTTTTTGTTTTTTACCACCGTTTATATATAGTGTACGGTAATCTGAATCAATAGTATATGAAAGATTATCACTTAGATTTGAAACTTCTTCAAAACTTATATCAGCAAAACAACTTTTAATATCTTCTAGTTTTTCTTCATCTTCATCTTGATATAAGCTAATAGCCATACCAGTATTCCCAGCTCGTGCTGTTCGTCCTATTCTATGTGTATGAATATTTATATCATGTGCTAAATCATAATTTATTACTAAATCTATATTATCAATATGCAAACCTCTTGAGGCTAAATCTGTAGCTATTAATATAGGGTAAGATTTATTAGAAAACAATACCATGATTTCATCTCGGTCTTTTTGTTCTAAATTAGAATTTAAGCTTAGAACATCTAAACCTAAATCATCTAATTCATCTGCTAATTGCTCACATGTTATTTTCATATTACAAAAAATCAAAATTGATTTTGCTTTATTTGTTGAGATTAGGGCAGGGATTAAAGAGCTTTTATTTTGATTTGATATTTTATAAAATGTTTGATTAATAATAGTACGTTCATGAAGTACTTCACTTTTTATTAGTATAGGACTTTGCATAAAATTATTTGCAAGTTTTTTTATATTGTCATCATAAGTTGCAGATAATAAAAGTGTTTGTCTTTTACTTGGTAAAGATTGGATTATATCGTTAATGTCTTCATAAAAACCCATATCTAGCATTCTGTCTGCTTCATCTAATACTAAAGTATTTAAGTGTTTTAAATTTATATTATCTTCTCTTATATGTTTTAAGATTCTTCCAGGCGTGGCTATAATTATATGTGCTTCATGTTGTAGTGAGATAACTTGAGGTTTAAAAGCTACTCCACCACATAAGGTTAAAACTTTTACATTATGAATATGTCTACTTAATTGTCTCATTTCTTGGGCGATTTGATTTGCTAATTCTCTTGTAGGTGCTAAAACAAGTATTTGAATTCTAAATTTTTTAACTTCTAGTTTTTCTATTATAGGTATACAAAAAGCGGCAGTTTTTCCTGAGCCTGTTTTAGCTTGTGCTATTATATTCTTAGCTTCTAAAGCCAAAGGTATCATTTGTTCTTGTATTTGTGTTAGTTTTGTATATGTTAAAGATTTTATATTTTTTATAAATTCTTTTGATATAGCGAGTTCATCAAATAACATATTTATATCCTTTATTCTTCATTTTTAAATATATTTTGTTCAAACTCTTTTAGTGCTAGGGTTTTATTTAATATAGATTTATTTATTAAGTCTTTTGCTTCATCTTTTAATATTTGAATATGATTTGCAATTTTATTTTGGATTATTAGGGGTGGTAAAATAAATTTAATGTTTTTAAAATTATTTACACCTAATTCAGTTTGTTTTGTTGCTACAGCTGATTTAATATTATTAATTTGTAATTGACCATAGTAACTATTAATATAATATGTTAAAAATAAAGCATTTATTTTGATTTTATTTACCCTAAGTAATAAAATATGACTATCATACAATAAATTTTTAAATTCTTTTGTTATATAAGTTGCCCTGCCTATAGTGCCATCACCTGTAGAATTT
>JADGEG010000072.1 GCA_016744485.1 Arcobacter sp.
AATATAGACAGAGATGATACTAAAAATAGATTTTATTACAAAAAATTTAACGATAAAAAACAACATTTATGTTTTGATGGACATATTGATGTTGTTCCTGCTGGAGAAGGTTGGAAAGTAGACCCATACGAAGCCAATATTAAAGATGGGATAATAATAGCAAGGGGAGCTCAAGATATGAAAAGTGGAGTTGCTGCTTTATTATATGCTTGTAAACACACAGGAACATTTGATGGCACTTTGTCTATATTATTAACTTCAGATGAAGAAGGTGATGCCACAAATGGTACGATTAAAGCTTTAGAACATTTAAAACAAATTGATTTTATACCTAATTTTGCAATAATAGCAGAACCTACTTGTGAAAAAATATTTGGAGATGCTATTAAAATTGGACGACGAGGAAGTATAAATGGCTACTTACATCTTCAAGGTAAACAAGGACATGCCGCTTATCCTGAAAAAACAATAAACCCCATACATCAAATCTCGCATGTTTTAAAAAATATAGCAGGATATAAATTTGATAAGGGAGATGAATATTTTGAGGCAAGTCAATTAATAATCACAGATATAAGAGCTGGTATGCAAGTTACAAATGTAACACCTGATACACTTGACTTGATGTTTAATGTACGAAATTCAACAAATACAAAACAAGAAGATATAAAAAAATTCATAAATGAACAATTTAAAGATATAAATTATACTTTAAAGCTAACACAAAACTCACATCCATTTATCACAAGTAAAAACTCAAAAGTCGTAGATGCCATTCAAGATTCTATTTTAAAAGTTCTAAATATGAAAACAAAATATTCAACAGCAGGAGGTACGAGTGATGCTAGACATTTTGGTGCTTTTGGTATTGCATCAATAGAATTTGGTGTTAGAAATGATACTATTCATGCAGTCAATGAAAAAGTGTATATTAAAGAAGTGGAAAAACTAAATGAAGTGTTTATGGATTTAATTAAAAACTTTTAGAAAGTACTAAAAATATGTTAAAAATTAATGTTGACAAATCATTGTTTGAAGATATTTTATTAAAAAAAATAAATATTTTAGAAAAAAATATTAGCAAATATTGGCAAAAAGAGCTAATAGAAGTTGAGATAATAGAGGACAAAATACATTATAATATTAAAAAAATAAAAAAAATTAATATTATAAATGGCTTGGCAAGAAATAATCCCAAATTAGTAATAGAATGCAAAAACATAGTTTATAATACTCAAAACAATACTTTTGAATTTTATTTAGGCAAAATACTTGAACAAAAAAATACTCATACACAAGATTATAAAGATATATTAATTCAAGAACTGATACATGAAAAACAAGAACTAAAAGATACTATGAATCGTGATCACTTAACAGGTGTTTTTAATAGAAGAAAAATGCAAAAAGATTTATCTATGTTTATAAAACAAAATAATTCACATAAGTTAGTAGCTGTTTTTGTAGATGCTGATAGATTTAAAGGTATTAATGATAATTTTGGACATGATACAGGAGATAGGGCTTTAGTATATTTAGGAAGTAAATTAAAAAAACATGCAAAGTTATTAAATGGAGAAGTTTATAGGTATGGAGGAGAAGAGTTTATTCTTCTTTGTTTTGTAAAAAAAGAATTAGTTTTAAAAAAACTTGATACTTTAAGAATAGATATTAAGTCACAAAATATTTATCATCCAAATAGAGCGATATCTATGTCTGTTAGCATTGGAGTGGCATTTTTTAATGAATGTGAATCAAAAGATGAATTAATAAAAAAAGCGGATAAGGGAGTATATAAGGCAAAAAAAAATGGAAGAGATAGAATAGAATTCGGATAAACTTAAAAAAATATATATAGTTATTATTCATAATTAATTTTTATTATTATTACCATATAATTAGTGTATGTTTTATATTTAAAACTAAGGTTTTTAAAAACTAAAAAGGATTCATTATGAAAAAGTTATTGTTAGTGTTTATATTGTTTTTTAGCATTGTTAATTTAAGTGCAGATTATTTGCTTAATTTTGGTACCAGTTTGGTTGTTAGATCTCAACAAACTTTGCAAGAAATCAAAGATAGACCAGAAAAATTAAAGGAATTATTGGATAATTATGATTCAGTAAAGATTATTGTAAGTGATGGTAATTGGATTAATGCTATTGTTCTTCCCTTAGATCCAAGAGAAGGAAGTGTTATTAGAGTAGTAAGAGATTCTAATTGGAATTTAAGAGTTGTTTTTAAGGAAGTAAATACTAACTTTTATAAAGGAGATACTTATTTATTTACTTTTAAAAATGGTAAATGGATACAAACTTTTGGATATGCTATAAACTAGATAAAAAGCAATACTGATTATTTAACAAACTTAAATATAAGGTTTCCATAAATAAAATGCGAAACCTTAACATTTAAATCATAAACATTTTTCAAAGTAGGAAATTGCAGTATATAATATGTAGTCCATTTATTTTTTAAAGCAATAGACTTCAAAAATTGATTATTTTTATCAATAAGTTTAATTTTATTACTTTTATTGTTATTAAGGCTAAGGGTGTAAGAATGTTTTAAAAAACCTTGTTCTTCTTCATCTGGTAAATAAGCTCCAATGAGAAAATATTCTTTTTTATCACTTTTAAAATCATTTCTTAAATTATTTAAATATGTTACGAAAAAAAGTGCTTTTACTTTTTCATTAAAAATAAAATCTTGTTTTTTTGTATTTTGTAGTGCATTTAAGTTTAAAGAAGAATTATCTAAGTAGATAGGTTTATTTGATATAGTACATCCTTTAAAAAATAATATGATAAAAATAAAAGTACAAATAAAAAAAAATCTCATATATATCCCTAGGTAAAGTTAATGAAAGTATATACTAAACATACTTTAACATTCATTTTGATAAAATCTTTCTTATGAGTAAATATAAAAGATTAGTTGTAGCATTTAGTGGGCCTTCAAATACTGGCAAAACAAGCCTTATTGTTAAGATATCAAATATACTACAAGATAAGTCTTTTAAGGTATGTATAACAAAACACGACCCAAAAGATAAAGCAAGGTTTGATAGGTCTGGTAAAGATAGTGATAAATTTTCACAAACAGGTGCTGATGTATTAATTTTAAGTCCAAATAGAACAACATTGTTCAAAAAAACTCCATCAAGTATAAGTGATATTATTAGCTTATTTGGTGATTTTGATTATTTATTAATTGAGGGTTTAAAAACTTTAGAACTTCCAAGAATTTCTATTTTTAGAAATGCTCTTGATGAGACATATTTTAAAGTAAGTAATGCAATTGCATGTGATGATACTATCAATGAAAATGATATACCCAAAGAAATTGAAATATTAGATTTAAATAATCCAGAAAATATAATTGAATGGATAAATAAAAATGCGAAAAGAGTTCAATGAAAAGTATAATAAAAGCCATACAAGAAGCTAGTATTAAAATTAAAGATTTAATTCAAATAGGCGATACTTCTAAAAGTGACAATGAAAATTCAACAGGAGATGTACAATTAAAGTTAGATATAGCTAGTGATGTTATTATTGAAAATATATTTTCAAAATTAAATAATGTAAAAGCAATTGTTTCAGAAGAGCAAGAAAATATAATAAATCTTAATAAAGATGGAAAATACCTAATAGCCTATGATCCTTTAGATGGCAGTAGTTTAGTAGATGTGAACTTATCTGTTGGTTCAATATACGGAATTTATGAAAAAGATTTTCAAGGCTGTAATATTGTTGCAAGTGTTTATGTTGTTTTTGGTCCTAGAATTGAAATGCTAGTAGCCTTAGATGATAGTGTGAAAATGTATCGGCTTTTTAATAATGACTTTATTTATATAAAAGATATAAAATTAAATGAAAAAGGAATGTTAAATTCTCCTGGTTCAACACAGAACTGTTGGACTTCATATCATAAAAACATGATTGATGAGTTTTTTAATGAAGGTTACAGACTAAGATATTCGGGGGGTATGGTTCCTGATTTACATCAAATACTTTTAAAAGGTGGAGGAATATTTTCATACCCAAGTACAAGTGATAGACCAAAGGGAAAATTAAGAAATTTATTTGAAGTTTTTCCTTTTGCTTTGATCTATGAAAAAGCACAAGGACAAGCAGTTGATGGTTTTAAAAGACTATTAGAGCTTAAAACTACACATATTCATGATACAAGTGCTTGTTTTTTTGGCTCAAATACTGAGATTAACAAAGTTTTAGAAACTTATAAAAAGCATGAATGAGAAAAAAAATATAGAGCTTGATAAATGGGATCTAGAACTTGATGAGGTTTTGGAAAATTTAAAGCAATGCCAAGTATTAAATGATTTAACCTCATGTTCTCCTTGTTCTAAATTTTTTGAATGTGATTTAAGGCATGATTATGTAAAAGCCGTATATGCATCTATGAGCAAAGGTTCAAGTGGTGGTTTTGAGTTTTAATTATTTGATAAAGGTAAAAGATGAACAAAAATTGTAAAAATGTATATATAACAACACCTATTTATTATGTAAATGACGTGGCACATATTGGACATGCTTATACTACAATAATAGCTGACATGTTAGCTAGATATTCAAGATTAAGTGGTTCAAGCACATATTTTTTAACAGGAACGGATGAACATGGGCAAAAAATAGCCCAAAGTGCAATAAGTAGAAATAAAAGTCCAATGGAATATGCAACAGAAATTTCTTCAAAATTTAAAACTTTATGGGATGATTTTGATATTACTTATGATAAGTTTATAAGAACTACAGATGAAGAACATAAAATTGGTGTTCAAAAAGCTTTCCTTAAAATGTATGAAAAAGGTGATATTTATAAAGGTGAATATGAGGGATATTATTGTGTATCTTGTGAAACTTTTTTTACTCAAAAACAATTAATTGATGAGCAGTTTTGTCCTGATTGTGGAAAAACAACTTCTATAGTTAAAGAAGAAAGCTATTTTTTTAAACTATCTTCTTATGAAGATAAATTACTTAAATGGTATGAGGAAAGTGAAGACTGTATTTTACCGCGTGCTAAAAAAAATGAAATAATAAATTTTGTTAAAAGAGGTCTAAGAGATCTTTCTATATCAAGAACATCTTTTGATTGGGGAATTAAATTACCTGCTTGTCTAAATGAACCAAAACATGTTATGTATGTATGGTTAGATGCTTTGATGAATTATATTACAGCTTTAGGTTATGGTAATGATGATAAAAATATGAATCAATGGCCTGCATCTGTACACTTAGTAGGAAAAGATATTTTAAGATTTCACTCAATTTATTGGCCAGCATTTTTAATGTCTTTAGGTATGCCTCTTCCAAAACACATAGCAGCTCATGGATGGTGGACAAGAGATGGAGAAAAAATGTCTAAATCAAAAGCTAATGTAATAGACCCAAAAGAAGTGGCAAATGCTTATGGCTTAGATGCTTTTCGATATTTTTTATTAAGGGAAGTTCCTTTTGGTCAAGATGGTGATTTTTCACAAAAAGCACTAATAGATAGAATTAATTCAGATTTAGGAAATGATCTTGGAAATTTATTAAATAGAATTATTGGAATGAGTGGTAAGTATTTTGATTTTCATTTAAGCTCTAAAGATGTTCTTAAATATCATACAAAAGAATTAGAAGAAGTCAATTCTATATTAAAAAATGTTGAAGAATACATTTATAAAATGCAAATCAATAAATTTTTAGAAGATATATGGAAAGTTTTAACTATCGCTAATAAGGCAATAGGAGATTATGCTCCTTGGAATTTAATAAAAGAAAATAAAAAAGATGAAGCAATGGCACTTGTTGCTTTAATTACAAATATTATGGCAAAAGTGGCTTTATTGCTGCATTGTGTTATGCCCGAAAAAATCTCTAAAATTGCACAGTGTATTGGGATACAAATTAACACACAAGCTTATGAACGTATTTTAAAACAAAATATTTTACTTGCAGATACACGTATTACAAAAGTAGAAGCTTTATTTCCACGAATTGAAAAAATTTTATTAGAACAAGCACCAAATATGTTAGTTAAAGAAGAAAATAAAACAAACGAAAAAACTATTAAAGAAAACAGTCAAAAAACTTCTAAAAATAATGATGAGAAGGAAAATGACAATTTAATTAGTATTGATAAATTTTTTGAAACTTCATTAAAAATAGGCACTATAATTGAAGCTAATGAAGTTCCAAAATCAAAAAAACTTTTAAAATTACAAGTTGATTTAGGTGAGAAAAATACTAGACAAATTTTAGCAGGAATTAAAGAGTTTTATAGTGCTGAAAATTTAATAGGCACACAAGTTTGTATAGTGGCAAATTTAAAACCTGCTAAGTTAATGGGCATGTTAAGTGAAGGTATGCTTTTAGCTGCAAAAGATGAAAACGGTTTACATCTAATTAGACCAGAGAAAAATAAAATCATAGGTACAAATATAAGCTAATGAATATCAGCTCCTTAGTTGATATTCTTGATGGGCATATGATAAGTGAGCCATCAATATCATTTATTTATAGTATAAAAATAAATCCTTCAAAAGTTAAACAAGGTGACCTTTTTATTGCAGGTAATATCGAAGATATTCAACAAGCTGTTGAAAATGGTGCTTTTGCGATTATTTTCGATAAAAATACAAGTATTATAGATGAAGAGATTGCTTGGATTAAAGTTTCTTGTATTAAAGAAGCTATTATTAAAATAATTAGATATAAATTATCATACCTAGATATTCAAGTATATTATTGTGATTTTATCTCTTACGATTATTTAAAATTATTTTTAAAAAATACCAAACAAAATATAACTATTATTCCAAAAGATTTCAAGTATTTTGTAAATAAACTTGATGATATAGCAAAAAAAAATGTTCTTTTTTCTTGTGATAAAGACTTACTTAGTAAAATATACCCAAAGTATGAATTATTTAATACTAAAGTACATAAAATAACAAATTTAACAAAACATTCAATTTTTGAAACATCTTTTTGTTTTGAAAATGAATATTTTAATAGATATAAAATCTCAACACTGTATTTGAATTCTTTTTTAGATGTATACATTTTTTTAAAAAAAAGAATTGATACACATAAGTTAAAACATTTTATTCATTTACAAGCTATATTTATTGATAAACATGCAAAACATGTGGATTTTGGTAAAACAAACAAGCTAATATTAGTACAAAAAAACATATCTTTAATAAAAAAAGAATTTAAATACTTAAAAAAATCATTCAAATACGGAAAAGTTATTTGTTTTACAAAAGAAAATATAAGTCTAGATAAACAAGAAATAAACTTAACAAAAGAATCTGATATTAAAAAAGAATTAAAGCAAGATTTTAATCTTGCTTATTTTGCAGGTTTTGAATTTGATGAGATTCAAACTATCATCTCATGTAAAGAAAATTCTTTAAATCTATTTTAAGGTACTTGCTCATTAAAAAGGTATTTATGATCACTAGGTAAACTTTCATATAGTTCTTTTGCTAATTCTTGTATTTCCCAAAGTGCAGATTTTGAAGTTCTTAGACTTAAAAAGTTTTGTAAACTTCTTGCATTTATACTCCATGTTAAAGAAGTCTTATATGATTCAGGTAAACAGTATTTAGCAAGGTCATTTGCTACATTTTTTTGTAAAACTTGTCTTAAGTTTTCTAAAGCTTTTATTGACATTTCATTTACTAGTTTATTTGATGTTAATACAAGATATTTACTAGCTTTATACATATTAGAAATATCAAAAGCTTCTTCGTCTTTTAATTCTTTTAAAGTATATCTTGTTGATTTTACAGATAAACTAGCTATTCTATGTCGTGCTAGTTCTTGCAATAATGCTCTTGAAATACCTTCAATGAAAAATGTATAATTTAGATGTTCTAAAGTTGAAGCATGTTTAAATTTATTTCCTACTCTATTTATTAATTCTTTATCTTTCTCCCCACCATCATCACTTTTGTCATATGATTGCCAACAAGTTCTAATAGCATAAGCACACACTTCTAGTGAAGTGTTTTGCATTAGTGTTATTTTCATTTTATGCCTTATTTTTAATTTAACTATTTCATATATCTTTATTTATCTTTTTGATATACCTGTTAAAGCTTTGTGTATAAATGCAGGAAATACAAAAGAAGCTAAGTGAATCTCAGATGAATAATAATTTAAATCATCTAATAAATCAGATCTTTGTAAGATTATATCTGCTGTTGGATGATATTTTTTTGAAGCTATGATTGAAGTTTTATGTCCAAATTTAAATGGCATTGAAATCCAAAATTTTGTTCCTGCTAATAACAAATCATTTTTTAATTGTTTTTCATTTTGTGAAAAACTTTTACTTGCAAAAGTTATTAAACCATCATCTTTTAAAATTCTTGAAATATTTGCTAATATTTGCTCATCTAAAGTGATACTTGTTAGTATTATTATGTCTATATTTTTTTCATTTTTTGAATTTAATAAATCCAAATTTCCAAATTCTATATCTTCAGTATGACAAGAGTGTTTAAGTGCTTGTTTTTTCATATCATCATTATTATCACCTATGATTAATACTTTTGATGGCTCTTTGTGTGTACATAAAGGAAGATGAATCATCATTTCATTAAAAGCTGTATTATCGTTCATATATTTTGTCCTTAAAATTTATAAATGTTTTGTTATAATAGCGAAAAATTGTTAAAAATAGTTTGTAAAAGGTAATAAATGGATTTAGTTAATTATAAAGATGCAGGAGTTGATATAGATGCTGGAAATGAATTTGTTGAGAAGATCAAACCACATGTAAAATCAACTATATTACCAGGTGTATTAGGTGGAATTGGTTCGTTTGCAGGTGCATTTGAACTTCCTACTTCTTACAAAAAACCAGTACTTTTAGCTGGAACTGACGGTGTTGGTACAAAATTAAAACTAGCAATTGATGCAAAAATATTTCATAGTGTTGGTATAGATTTAGTTGCTATGTGTGTAAATGACCTTTTATGTAATTTTGGTGAACCTTTATTTTTCTTAGATTATTATGCAAGTGCTTCTTTAAATGTAGATGAAGCAAGTGATGTTATAAAAGGAATTGCAAAAGCTTGTATTTTAAGCCAATGTTCACTAATAGGTGGAGAAACAGCTGAAATGCCAGATATGTATAAAAAAGGCGATTTTGATTTAGCTGGTTTTTCAGTAGGAATTGCTGAAAAAGACGAATTAAATAGAATTGAGCAAGTAAAACAAGGTGATATTTTATTAGCATTACCATCTTCAGGTATACATTCAAATGG
>JADGEG010000073.1 GCA_016744485.1 Arcobacter sp.
TTATTTTCAATTATTTTTAAAACCTGTTCTTTTATATTTTTTTTTAAAGTATGATATTTGTTTAAATATAAGATATCTTTTTTAGAATCTAATATATTTTGTTTCCAATTATGTAAATCTAATGTAATAAAATCAATAGATAACTTTTTAATTTCTGAAAAATTTAAAACAAATTTATCAGCACATTTTTGACATTTAGTTTCTATTAAAATAGGAAAAGAGTTTGGTATTATGTCATTATTAAGTTTGATATTTTTAAATGTAAAGTCTAAATAATCTTTTATATTTTCAAGTTTCATTTTTATATTGTTATAATGTTCATAATGATATATTTTCCTTAAAAGTTCATCCATAATAAATGGTTTCATAATATAATCATCAGCTCCATTTTCTAAAGGTGAACTAAGAGTGTCATTAGAAACATAAGTGACAAGCAATATGATGATTGATTGTTTGTATTTTTTAATTATTTTTTGGCATAAATCATGAGATAAAGATGTAGATAATAAAACTACATCATAGTTATTAGTTAGATTATTAATATTAGATGATTCAATATAATCACAAATATGTCCTTCATCAAGAAGTCTTGAAATTATTTTTTCAGCTAAATACATTTCATTTTCAATAATTAATATATTCATAACTTTTTCCAATTATAATATTTTAATAAAGCAATACTTTGCACAGCAATACCCTCACTTCTTCCGATAAATCCAAGCTTTTCTGAAGTGGTGGCTTTTATATTAATGAATTGTTTATTAATATTTAAAATTTTTGATAAAGAAGATTTTATTTCATTTTTATAAGGATTTATCTTTGGTTTTTGTGCGATAATACTTATATCAATATTAACTATTTCATAAGCAACATTGTGTATGAAATTAACTATGTATTCTAATAAAAGTTTTGAAGAAATATTTTTATACTTTTCTTGTGTATCTGGAAAAAATTCTCCAATATCTCCTGCACCTATAGCTCCAAGTAGAGCATCAATTAATGAATGAATTAATACATCACCATCACTGTGAGCCTTAAAGCCAAATTCACATTTAATGTGAACTCCTCCTAAAAACATTTTTTTATTTTCTTCAAAAGCATGGATGTCATAACCCATTCCTGTAAACAAATTCTTTGATGGTTTTTTAATACAATTTAAAAAAAACAAATCTTTTTTATAAGTAAGCTTGTTGCTTTTTTGGCTACCTTGTATATATTTAATTAAACCACCATTTGCTTTTATTGCTGAACTATCATCTGTATATTGTATATTCGTATTAAGTGCTTTTTTTAATATAGATGTTTTGGATAATTGTGGAGTTTGTATAAGTTTTGTTTTATTTCTATTAATAGTATTATTTTCATAAATAACTGTATCATTTACTTGTAAAACTGGAACTATACAATGAGCTTCTTCTTTGTTTTGAAGCAAGCTTAAAATAATTTTTTTAGGAACACATACTCTTGCAACATCAGTTATCATAACATATTTACTATTAATATTTTTAAGTGCATTTATTATAGATTCTTGTCTTGTTTTTCCACCTTTAATAAATAAAAAATCATCAGAAAAGTTTCTCATGTAAGAGATTTCATCTTTATGACAAGTAATTATAATTTCGCAAAAACTTGCTATTTTTTTAAGTCTATTTGAAAGTAGTAACCAAAGAGGCGAGTTATTTGATCTAAGCCATTGCTTTTTTGCTTGTAATTCAAATCTTGAAGAATTCCCTGCACATAAAATAATCAATGAAACATCAAGCAAAAAAAATCCTTATGTGTTAAAAAGTTACATAATAATATTAAAATGTCACTTATGTCTTAGTTAAAATTCATTATTAAGCTTCAACTTAATACTTTCAATTGCATCTAGTAAAATTTTAGTATCAAAACCATATTCTTTTGCTTTTTTTACTCCTTCTTCTATCACTTTGTCAGATAAAGGCTCTCTTATATTGCATAATATTTTTATAATTTCAAGTACTTTAGCTTCTTCTTGATAATCTTTAGGACAAGTATCAAGGTTTTCAACAAAACCTATTTTAAAAATTAATTCATGACTTAACTTCCAATGTTTAAATATATTTGCCGTAACTCTTGCACAAGAATAGCCTGTGAATTCCTTTTCTATATCGCTTATATTTTTATTTTCTTTTATTTTTTCTAAAAACTCTTTTGTTTTTCCATTTTCATTAACAACTTCAGATATAACAAACTTACCAGTTTCTTGTAAAAAAGCAGGTAATAAAAGCTCTTCTCTTAATGAAAAATCAACTTTTGATATCCATTGATTAACTAAAGAAGATGCTAAATTAGAAGTATTTATAAAATCATCAATTTGTACACCATAAGCATCTAAATTTGATTTTACTAAGTCTTGAACGGCAGAACCTAAAATAATAGAAATTGTAAAATTTACTCCTAAAAGATTTATAGCTCGACTTGGAGTTTCTACTTCACTTACAAAACCAAATAGTGCAGAATTTGCTACTCTTAACAATGTCGTAACAATTAAAGGGTCTTTTTCAATTATTTTTAATAAATCAAGAATTTCTTTATTAGGTAGCTTTCTAAATTCTTCAAGTTCTATGATACTTTTAGGAAGAGGAGGCAAAGAGTCTATTTTACCAATTATAAAATCTGTCATTATATACCTTTTTTAAATTAGACTTATTATAGTGGAAAATAGCTTATATATATAATAAAAATAAATTATACTTTATTAATAAAGTATTTATTACAAAAATTAGATATAATCTTTTCAAAAATTTGATGATAGGATATTACCATGAGAACTTGGCTTAATGATTATGAAGATGATGAAATAAGAACACAAATGTATTATGCAAAAAAAGGAATTATCACTCCTGATATGCAAATTGTAGCTGATATAGAAAAAATTGATGCCAAACTTGTAATGTCTGAAATTAAAAGAGGTAGATTAATTATTCCTGCTAATGTAAATCATAGACATTTAAAACCTATGGCTATAGGAATTGCATCATCTTGTAAAATAAATGCAAATATTGGTTCATCTGCTCTAGCTTCTGATATTTCTGGTGAAATTGAAAAAGTTGATGTTTGTTTAAAATATGGAGCTGATACAATTATGGATTTAAGTACGGGTGGAGATTTGGATTCTATTAGAGAAGCTGTTATTAAGCACTCAACTGTACCAATTGGAACAGTTCCTATTTATCAAATTCTACATGATTGTAAAGATAAAATTGAAGATTTAACGATTGAAGTAATGTTAAATGTTTTAGAAAAACAAGCACAACAAGGAGTTTCATATTTTACTATTCATGCTGGATTTTTATTAAGGTTTATGCCTTATGTTGCTAAAAGAAAAATGGGAATAGTTAGTAGGGGAGGGTCTTTAATGGCTGCTTGGATGATGCACTATCATAAAGAAAATCCATTTTATGAAGCATATGATGAAATCTTAGATATTTGTAGAAAATACGATGTTTCTTTATCTTTAGGTGATTCATTACGACCTGGTTGTTTAGCAGATGCTAGTGATGAAGCACAATTAAGTGAACTTAAGATTTTAGGTGAACTAACACTTAGAGCTTGGAAAAAAGATGTTCAAGTTATGATAGAAGGTCCTGGACATGTTCCTTTAAATCAAATTGAGCGAAATATGAAATTAGAGCGAGAATATTGTTACGAAGCTCCTTTTTATATCTTAGGACCTCTTGTTACTGATATTGCTGCTGGTTATGATCATATATCTTCAGCTATTGGTGCTGCTATTGGTGGTTGGCATGGAGCTTCTATGCTTTGTTATGTAACACCAAAAGAGCATTTAGGATTGCCTAATGCAAAAGACGTAAGAGAAGGTATTATTGCTTATAAAATAGCAGCACATAGTGCTGATATTGCACGAGGACGAAAAGATGCTAGAAATATAGATGATGAGATGAGTGATGCTAGATATAGTTTTGATTGGAATAAACAATTTGAGTTATGTTTAGACCCTGAGAGAGCAAAAGAGTATCATGATGAAACTCTACCTCAAGATGTCTTTAAAGAAGCAGAATTTTGTTCAATGTGTGGACCAAAGTTTTGTTCATATAAGATTACACAAAAAATTATAGAACAACACGGTGAAGCAATTGATAATATTGCTGTTTAAATAAAAACTAGTAATTTTATTGTACTAATTTAATAATAATTGGTACAATTTTTACTTTTAAAACTATTTATTGATAATAATTATCAGATTAAGTATTAATTAAGTAAATATATTTTATTATTCCTTTATATAATATAACACAAAGGGAAGAAATGAAAAAAATTGTTAGACTATCTTTTATTACACCTTTATTTATAATATCTGTTTTCGCAAGTGATTATACAAGTACTAAAACAAAAGTTTTAGATAAAAGATTTGATACAGCTGGAGCTATGCTTGCATATACTGAATTTGAATTATCTGGTGAACCTATGGTTGAAGGACTTGGACTTGATTTAGACACTTTAGATCCAAATGCTATAAATCAACCAACAAAGTTTGATTATACTGCTGGAATTGAATCTTATGAATATTCTGAAGAAGCTATGTATGCTTTAAATTATCAATCTAAAATGGGACCACATTTAGTAAATGGTTTATTAAATGCAAAACATGGTGGGAATATGCAATCACTAGCAAATAGATTCATTAAATTTGCAAAAGTTACGGGAAATGATCCTTCTATTTTACCTTTAAATATGCATCCAACTGCACTTCCTTATATCTCAGGAATTCCAGAATTTGCACAAAAAGTTGATATGACTATTGTAAATAATGATGAAGTTATTGTATTTCAACACGGAAAAGAAAAAACTATTAAAACAGCTATTCCTGCATATTTAAGAGATTATAAAACTTTATCTTGGGTAGAAGAGGGAATGGATAAGACATTTAATCCTGCTGCTTTTGGATCTGCTTTATTAAAAGATACTATGTGGGCACAAGATTTTTTAGGTGGTATGCATGTTATTTCAAATGATGAAGAAGTAGAAGCTATTAGCTCAACAATGGATCAAGATGGTAAGCATGCTCTTGGTGTTTCAAGTGCAGATGGTGTTAATGGTGCTATTTTAACGGAACTCGCTTGGGAAAGAATTCTTTTTATGCAAGAAAAACTAGGATCAAATGGGAAGAAATTAGGTCTATCTTTTACACCTTCTTATGATGCTTCTAAACCTATATGGTTCGCACATAAAGTTGCAGTTAAGGAAGGTGTTAAAAATGGAACTAAAAGTATTGCCTCTTTAAAAATCACACAAGGACATTCATCACTAAGAGATACTTGGCAGGTATTATGGCCAATTTCTGAGTTTTATTCATACTCTGATCAAAGAGTTAATAATGCCAATCAAAATCCAGCATTTTTATCTGTATTTGATGGTGATCCTTTTAAAAATGCACCAAAAGCTAATATCGATGCAAAAAGAGCAAATGACATAAAAGCTGATGATGCTTTCTCCGTTGCTTCAAATATTGCAAATTTAATGTTTGAAAACTTATCAACTATTCATTTTAATAAAAAAGTTGGAACATTTGTTGATAAATTTGATGGTAAAAAAAGCAATATTGTAACAACATATGATGCTGCTTATTCCATAGAAGCTTTAAGAATTTTTCAAAGAGCTATTGATGCTTTACCCGTTGGATATGGTTCAGCTGATGGTGCTAAATCTTTAGGAACTTCTCAAGGAAAAGAAGCTTTAAGATTAATTAAAACACAAGCTGATTTTTTAATTAAAAATCTTAAAAATAAAAATGGATTATATGCAAGTACTTATAGTATAAAATCTTTAAAAAAAGCAGGTATTGATATAGGAACGCAATTTGCAGTTATTCGTGGATTAACAGCTGCTTATTTAGCAAGTAAAAATAACAAATATAGAAATGAAGCAAGGTCTTTAATGCTTTCTATTGAAAAAAACTTGTATAATAAAGATATTGGAACTTATGTTGACTCTACAAAAGAATATACTTCTTATTCAATAGCAGCAGTATCTGGTGGTTTAAGAGATGCTATAAATCATTTAAAAAATGTTGCTAATGAAAATGAGCCTTTATTAGAGCTACAAAATCTTACTGATAGATTTACACAATGGTTTTCTTTAGTTATTAATGGAAATTCAACAACACAAGGTGCTCAGTTATCTGAGTGGTTACTTGATAGTGGTGAATTTGTGAATGCAAGTGATATTAAAAATGCAAATAGTGATAATGATAATATATTATCAATAACAGCAGCAGGTGGAAAACATGGTACAGCTATGACTATGGCTTCTAAAGTAAAACTAAGTAAATAAAGTAAAAAGGTAAATAGTGAAAGTTCCTTATATTGAAATATCTCTTGTTTTTATGTTTGTTACAGGAATATTTCAATGGGATTTGATTAATATTTCTTGGTTGTATCTTTCATCTTTACAAGCAATTCATATTATCTCTTCTATTATAATTTGTATTTTTTTAGTTATTCCTTTTGTTAATATTCATACATATAAATATCATTCTAGTATAATAGAGAAAAAACACTCTAGTAAAAATGGTATTATTTTAGGTATTATGTTATTTTTGATTGTTTCTAGTGGATTTTATTTGTTTTTTTTTGGAAATATAAGTGGCGATATTATAGGAAATTATTTTAGTTTAGTGCATCTTTATGGCTCATTTATATTATTATTTTTTTTATGGTATCATAAGTTTTTTTCAGTAAAAAATATTAATAAAAGAAAAGATAAAAAATTAAATAAAACATATAAACATTCAAATCATTTTGTATCTTCTTTACTTTTTGTAACTTTATTATTAAGTATTTTCTACTTACCAATTCATGCAAGTATTAGTAGTTCTGCATTATATTTAAGCAAAGATTTTAAATATATTTATACGGCTAATTTAGATGCTAAAAGTATATCAAAAATCAATGCACTAACAGGCGAAGTAATTTTTGAGAAAATATTAGGTAAAGATATAAGAAGAATAGCTTTTAAAGACGATGAAAGTGTTTATGCTGTAACTGACTATATGGATAATAAAATTATCTTTTTAAATTCAAATGATGAAATAATTAAAAAAATATATACAAAAAACAAACCACATGCAATTATTTATGATAAAAGGAACAAGTACTTTTTTGTAAGTATTTTTGAAGATGCTGAGATATTAGTAATAAATGATAATTATAAAATCATAAAAACCATAAAAACTTTTAAAACTCCAAGAGGATTAGCTCTAAGTGATGATGGAAGACTTTTAGTTTCTCACTCCATGCTTGGTATTGTTTCTATTTATGATAGTAAAACACTGAAAAGATTAAAAACCATTACTTTACATGAAACACAAAATAAAGACGAATTTGTTTCGCAAGGAAAACCCAGACTTTTAGATGATATTGAAATTACACCTGATGGTAAACAAGCTTGGCTTCCTCATGTTTTATGGAATTTTGATCATCCTTTTCAATTTCAATCTACCATATATCCATCTATATCTATAATATCATTAAAACCAAACTTTGAAAAAGAATTAAAAAAGCAAAGAAAACATCTTTTTAAATCTATTAATGTATTAGATAATGCAAATAAAACGATGATTGTATCAAATCCTTGGGATTTGTCTTTTTCTTCAAGTGGGAAAAAAGCTTTTGTAACATTAGCTAGTAGTGAAGATATTATGGTCTTAAATATAGCAAGAAGTATGGGAACAGCTAAAAAGAAACGTCATAGAAAAAGAGCAAAAAGAAGTGGTAAAGGAGCAAAAGTAACTCAAATATTTAGAGCCTATCCTAATAATACTAATCCTAAAGCTATTTTAGTACATCCTAAAAATAATAATATTTATGTACAAAATGCTTCAAGACTAGATATGACTTTATTAAATAGTGGAGGTGAACACCCTTTTGCAAGGCTAAAACTTAAAAAAGATTTTTTTTCAAAATTAGTAAAAAAAGATCCTTTAAATAAAAAGCTAAGACTTGGAAAAACTTTATTTAATAATGGAAATACAAATGTAAATAAAGATATACCAATGGCTGGTGATTTTTGGATGTCCTGTAATTCCTGTCATTTTGAAGGTTTTAATTTTACAAATAGTTTTTTATTTACTGACTTTACAATTGATAAGTCTAAAAAAGCTAGTATTGGACATGATAATTTAGCTGGATTTGTATCAAAAGCTCCTTTAGGGGATTATGTACGAATGATAAAAGATACTCAAGGTGGTATGGGAGGAGATAAAAATTCAAATCTTCCTTTTGTAAACCCAAAAAAGATGAGTAAAAAAGTAAAATCTAATATGCAAGCTTTACATGCTTATGTTAAATCTAATGAAAATTTAAAATATTTATCAACTTGGATAAAATTAGAAGAAAATATTGATAAATATCATGTACAAGACTGGACAAACTCAGCTAAATGTAAATCCTGTCATAATGATATATTTAATCAGTGGGCTAATTCAAATCATAAAAATCTTGGAGGAAATAATCCATATTATATGGTACTTGAAAACATAGCAGCAAAAGTTGAAGGTGAAGAGTTTAGGCAGTGGTGCATGGGATGTCATAATCCAAGTGCAGTTACAACTGGCATTGTAAAAAAAACTACAGATACTATGAATCAGTTATTTGAACAAGATGGAAAAACTTTAATTAAGGAGTTAAAAACTCATGGTAATTCAAAATTAGAAGAAGGAGTATCTTGTGTGGCTTGTCATAGAATTACAAAAATTGAAGATGCAGGAGGAAATGCTTCTTATACCCTAAGTGTTCAAAATAGAAAAAAATATACCTTTGAAGATAATGACAATGAGGCTTTACAGTACTTAAGTCACAAATTTATAAATTCTAAACCAAAAATACATGTTAAATCATATATGAAACCTGTTTATAAAAAAAGTGTTTATTGCGCATCTTGTCATGATGAATTTAGCCCAGGAAATGGAAGTAAAATTGTCTCAACTTTTAAAGAATGGCAAAATTCACCTTTTAATAATCCAAAAGATCCTAAAAAACATAAAACTTGTATAGATTGCCATATGACTTATTTACGAAATGGTGAGTTTTCACCTCTACAAGCCAGTTCAACAAAAGGTGGAAAAATAAAAGATGATGTAAAAGTTCATTATTTTTCAGGATCTAATCATTTTTTATCTGGTCTAAAAAGTAAAGAACATGAAAAGCAAAGTTTACAACTTTTAAGAAGATCTGCGAAGTTAGATT
>JADGEG010000243.1 GCA_016744485.1 Arcobacter sp.
CTTTTGATGAAGAGCTTAATCCAAAAGCAGTAGAAACTTACATCTCAAGAATAAGAAAAAAACTGGGCACTTCAATTGAACTCAAAGCAATAAGAGGATTAGGTTATATATTAAAAAAATCTAGTGAAAACTAATGCGTTCTAATTCAATTCAATCTAGATTAATTATTCGATTAATTATTCCTATGATTTTATTTAATCTTATCATATTTGCTTTTGTATATATTTTATTTGATAAAAAAATCAATAGTTTTTTTGATCAAACACTTTTGGCATCTGTAAAAAATACTTGTTGAATACGATACTTTAATAATTAATCTACCTTATTTTACAATAGATATGTTAGAAAATACAAGCAAAGGACATGTGTTTTATAGCATTGAAAATGAAAAAGGAAAAATTATTGCAGGTTTTAATGATATTCCTAATCCTAAAGATGAAAATATCCATACTCAATTTTATAATGCAAAGTACTATAATCATGATGTTAGAATTATATATTTAAAAACAAATATTTTAAAAAAAGACAATATTTATACTACAAAAATAAAAATAGCAGCTAGTTTAAATAATAGAGAATCAATATTAAACGACATTTTACTTGTATTAATCATAATTTCTCTTGTTATTTTTTTAACTGCCATTATAATTTCAAGTTTAGGTTTAAAAAATGCACTTTCCCCTTTATATTATTTACAAGAAAAACTAAAACAAAGAGACATGAATGATTTAAAACCAATACAAGCTTATGTTCCTAAAGAAGTTCAAACATTAATTGATAGCATAAATAACTTATTTATACGAATTAAAGCTAATGTTTCATATATTGAGCAATTCAATGCTGATATATCTCATCAATTAAGAACTCCTTTGGCTGAACTTAAAGCATTTGTACAATTAAATGATAAAAAAATAGATAGAAACTACTACAAAAAATTATATCTTATTGATAATATGGCACATACTATAAATCAATTACTTTTTTATGCAAAAACAAATCCGAACTCATTTAATACAGAACATTTTGACATAGTTAATCTTAATAATTTATGTAAAAAAATATTTGAAAAACTGGTACCTATTATTTACGATAAAGATTTTGAATTCGAATTTATTTATGACAAAGAAGAGCTCTTTATAAAGTGTGATATCATACTTATTGAGGCACTAATAAGCAACCTAATAAATAACTCCATAAAATACTCGACAGTAAATGGAAAAAAAGGTTTAATCACTGTTGAAATAAAGAAAGTTAATAATAAAGTTAGATTAATCGTTAAAGACCAAGGAAAAGGTATTGATAAAATACATCATGAAAATGTCTTTAAAAGGTTTGTACGATTAGATTGTGACAAACAAGGAACTGGACTTGGATTAAATATAGTAGCACAAATAGTACATTTACATAATGCTTTAATAACATTAAAAAATGAAGAAGATGAGTTTTTAGTTATAGTAGATTTTGCATCTGCAAGCAAATTTCCCTAAAAAAGAGAAACTTGATTACCAACTTTACTAAGACATGTTAATTCACCATTTTTTGGATTATCCATACTAGGTAAAATGGAGATTGAATTTGAACAATAATGTGCAATGGCAACTTTTATTGATATCCAATGAGACACGACAATTACATTGTATCCTATATGCTGCGAAAAAATATAATCCAAACCTTTTACGACACGTTTTTGAAGATCTTCAAAACTCTCAGCACCCTCAAGTGAAAATTTATTAGGTTTATGCCAAAAGTTATAAAACTCATCTGGATTAATAACTTTTGTATCCTCTTGTGTTTTACCTTCCCAAGATCCAAGATTAAGTTCTCTAATATCTTCAAGTACTACTACATCTAGTTTTTTATCTTCAAGTATTATATTCATCGTATCTTGGGCTCTTTGTAGGGGGCTTACATAGGCATTGTGTATTGTAAACTTATCTAAAAGTTTTTTTGCTTTTTTTGCTTGCAATACTCCAAGACTTGTTAAATTGGAATTTTTACTTCCTTGCCATCTTTTTTCTAAATTCCAAGAAGTTTCTCCATGTCTTACTAAAAAAATATTTGTTCTTTTTTCTTCCATTATTCACCTTCATATAATATTCACATACTTGCTAAACTAATGCTAACAAGCATGTAAACAAGATTATTTTCTAATCATTTTCTAATATATAATTTTCATTTTTATTAGTTTTAAGATAAATTGTATCCTTAATATTAAGTAATGCTGTT
>JADGEG010000074.1 GCA_016744485.1 Arcobacter sp.
AGTGTAAATAATGCAAAAAACATATTATTAGATAATATCAAAGAAAAAGCAGAGCATACAATGGTGGTTGATTTATTAAGAAATGATTTATCAATAATAGCTTCAAATGTAAGTGTTGATGATTTTAGATATACAGATATAATAAATGCAGGAGATAAAAAATTATTGCATACAAGCTCACAAATATCTGGACATTTAACAGAAAATTGGAATGAAAAAATAGGAGACATTTTAACATCTATACTTCCAGCTGGTTCAGTTACAGGATGTCCTAAAAAAAGTACAATAAATATTTTAAAAAAAATAGAAGATTATAATAGATATTTTTACACTGGTATTTTTGGTGTTTATGAAAATAATACTCTTAATTCAGCTGTTATGATACGATTTATTGAACAAGATAAAAATAAAGAACTAGTTTTTAAAAGTGGTGGTGGAATTACTTGTGATTCTAATGCTTTAATTGAATATCAAGAGTTAATTGATAAAATATATTTATCTTTTTAAGAAAATAGATCTAAAATGAAAAATGAAACTTTTTTTGAAACAATTAAATGCCAAGATTATAAAATATATAATTTAAACTTTCATAATGCAAGAATTGCAAAAACAATAGCAAAAAATATTAATCTTAGTGAATATATCTACCCTTTAAATGCTAAGTTATTAAAATGTAAAGTAATCTATAATGAAAATGAAGTTTTAAGTGTAGATTTTGAAAATTATAAAAAAAGACATATTCAATCTTTTAGAATAATTTATAATGACAATATAAGTTATACTAAAAAATCAACCTCAAGAGATGCTATTAATAAACTATTTAATAAAAAAAATAATGCAGATGAAATTATTATTATAAAAAATAAGCTTGTATGTGACACTTCTATTGCAAATATAGCTATTTATGATGGTTATCATTGGTTAACACCAAAGACACCTTTACTAGAAGGTACTTGTAGAGCTAGACTATTAGAGAAAAAACAAATTTTTACTAAAGATATTACTCTTTCTATGTTCAAAAAATCTAAAAAAATAGCACTTATGAATGCTATGATTGATTTTGATATTTTAAATACTTATTCTTTAGTTTAATTTCCTATTTTTAGTATATTATTTATAAAAATAAATTTATTGTACTATTTTATAAAATGACTTACAAACTTAGAATTATTATCTAATATTTTACTTCCTCGTCTAAAGCCTAATGCACAAGCTTCATAAGCATAAAATACACCTGCTTGATAAGAATTTCCTTTTTCATCAAGTGGAAGTTCTACATATTCTTGATAAATTGCTTTATAATTTTCATACTCACCATTTGTTTTTGTTTCAAGTGAATTATCTGCATTAACAATGGCAATATTTGCACCTTCTCTACCAAAGCATCTTTTTTCAACTTGTTTTTTGTTTTTTAATGGTTCAAAAGATGTTTCTAAAAGTAAAGGGTGATTTGGATATAAGTCCCATAATATTTTCATAAAACCCTTAGATTGAAACATTAAAGTATATGCAGGGTTTAAAATAATAGCTTTTTTATCTTTTATAATATCTGTTAACATAAGTGCTAATTCACTCTCATCAATAGCTATATCTTCCCAAGGAATTAATTTAAACCAAAACTCAAAACGTTCATCTTTAGCAAAAATACCTTCATCACAGAATTGTGTTTTATCCATGTATTCAAACTGTGTATTAAATCCTGCTTCACTAGCAATATGTTGCAGTAATTTTGTTGTATTTTCATCTTCACTTGAAGAAGATATAGATGAAAATAATATCTTCCATCCAATTTTAGAATAATATTCATCAAATTTATCGACATCAGCCTCAAGAGTAATTAAGCGTTTAAAATTATCTTTTAATGCTTCATATAAGTTATTGAACTGACTTGCTTCATCTAAGTTATTTGATTTTAATAAAGCCCATTGAATAATAGAGGTTTCAAATAAAGATGTAGGAGTATCTGCATTAAACTCTATTAGTTTTATATCTTTGCCGTTAATTCCACCTGCTAAATCAAATCTTGAATATAAATGCCAATGAACATCTTCTTCCCATGATTCTTTAATAATATCAACTAAATTAAAAGGAATATTAATATCATGAAATAAATTATTTTCAATTACATAATCTCCTGCACTGCAAAACATATCGTATAATTCATTTGTAGCTTCATAATAGGCATTTGCTTCTTTTGTACTTACTTCAAGAATTTCATCTACTACATAAGATGTTTTATCTTCATCTGTATGCCAAAAAAATCCAATAGATTCTAAGTATTTATTATCTAAGGCTTTTACTTTTTTTAAATTCATTTTTGTACTCATCCTTAACCACCAAAAAAAGAACGTCTAGATTTAGAAGAAGAAGATCTATTGCCAAAAAAACCACTTTTTTTGTTTGATGAACTTGTTCTTTTTGTAGCTGCTGCTTTTGAAAATGAGTTTTTTGATTTACTGTAAGCTTGTGGTGATTTATACTGTGAGCTTCTTTGACTTTTAAAATTTGAATTATTAAATAATTTATTTCCAATATATGAACCTATCATAGCTCCTGCAATAGAAGATAATAAAACTCCACCAAGACCCATACCTTGATTTGATACTTGTGCATCTGGATTTGTAAGTGCTGAGGTTCCATTGTCTATTTTAATAGATTCTTCTTTCACTAAAGTATCAATTTCACTTTGTGATAGAATTCTTTCACTTCCATTAGCTTTTCTTAAAACTATTGTTGTTTTACTAGCTGGAAATTCATCAATAATAGAATATCTTCCATCACTAGATTGTTCAATAATCACAAAAGCTGCTTGTTTTTGACTTGCACTTGTAAAAGCATTATTGCTTTCTTTATTATTGCTTCTATCTTCACAAGAAACTAAACCAGTAATTAATAATGCTCCAAGACCACCTACGACTGCATAATTAGATATTTTATTAATATTCTTGTTTTTTCTCAATATGTATCCTTGATTTTATTTTTTATAAAGTTTTGTAGATATTTTAAAACATAAACTTTTTAGCTATTATATCACATATATATAAAATTTTGATTTTATATATATGTGATATAATAGCTAAAATTGATTTTTTTAATTAAAGGATTTTTATGTCATTAAGAGATGTATGTTTTAAATGTTTAGAAATTTTAGAAAAACCTGTATCAAGAATGGACGTGACAAAACATATAATAGAAAATGACTTATATGACTTTACTAATACTCTAAGACCTGATGCTTCAGTTTCTGCTGAGTTAGGGAACTTTATAAGAAGAGGAGATGTAAGAGTTCAGCAAACAAAAGATAAAAGTAATGTATATTTATATTATTTAAGTAAAAATGAAACTTTATTAATAGATCAGTTGTTAAGCTTGAATACAAATGATAAAAATACTATAGAACTTTTTAAAGAAAAAGATTTACATATAATATTATCCACTTTTATAAAATCTGAAAAAATATATAGTAAAACTATTTTGCATGAAAAAAACAAAAAAAATGATAAAAATCAAATATGGACAAATCCTGATATAGTTGCAGTTAAATTTGAAAACTATGATAATACAACAGAACATTTTTTAAAAGTCATAAATATTATTGATTTATTTAAACTATATTCTTATGAAATGAAAAGAGAAATAAAAAGTGATAATGAATTAAAAGAAGCATATTTTCAAGCTCTAAGTAACTCTTCTTGGGCAAATTATGGTTACCTTGTAGCTTTTAATATAAATACAAACTTATATGAAGAAATAAAAAGATTAAATAAATCATTTGGTATTGGTTGTATTGAATTATCATCAAATATATATGATAGTAAGATTATAGCACCTGCAAGACTTAATGAACTAGATTTTGATACTATAAATAAGTTAGCAAAAAACAATACTGATTTTAATGAATTTATAAAATTAAGTAGAAAAGTATTATCAAATACAGATATAGAAGATACAGAAGTGCGATTAAATAATTTAAACTTGTTTTGTAATACTTCTTTAGAAAATGATGATATAGAAAAATATTTTAAAGATAAAAATATCCCAATAGAAGAATAAATAGAAAAAATCTTCACTTAATTTATGGTTAGCTATAATCAAAACTATATTAAAATTAAGAATTAACTATGTCTAAAATACCACAATTTACACACTTACATTTACATACAGAATATTCATTATTAGATGGTGCAAACAAAATAAAACTACTTGCAAAAAAAGTTAAAGAAATGGGCATGACTTCTGTTGCTATGACAGATCATGGCAATATGTTTGGAGCAATTGATTTTTATAATGCTATGAATGCTGTAGGAGTAAAACCTATTATTGGTATGGAAGCTTATATCCATAATTTAGATGAATTACATGACAAATCTACAAGGCAAAGATTTCATTTGTGTTTATATGCAAAAAATGAAATAGGATATAAAAACCTTATGTTCCTAAGCTCTCAAGCTTATATGAAAGGATTTTATTATTATCCAAGAATTAATAAAAAACTTTTAAAAGAAAACTCTGAAGGTTTAATTTGCAGTACTGCTTGTTTGCAAGGTGAAATTAACTGGCATTTAAATTTAAAAAATGAAAGAAATGTAAAAAATGGTGCAAAAGGTTATGAGAGAGCTAAAGAAGTAGCTCTAGAGTATAAAGATATATTTGGAGATGACTTTTATCTTGAAATTATGAGACATGGTATTGTAGATCAGCATTTTATAGATGAACAAATTTTAAGAATTGCACATGAAGCTAATATTAAAGTAGTTGCAACAAATGATACTCACTATTTAGAACAAAAAGATGCAGATGCACATGAAGCTTTTATGTGCATAGCTATGAATAAACTTTATGATGATCCAAATCGTCTTAGACATACTGTTCATGAGTTTTATTTAAAATCACCCCAACAAATAGCAAAATTATATGCTGATATTCCTGAGGCTATACAAAATACTCAAGAAATTGCTAATAAATGTAATTTAAACATTAAATTAGGAGATCCAACTCCTCCTAATTTTAAATTTACAAGAACTAAAGCAGCTATTACAAAATTAAAACTACCAGAACCAGACTTAGAGTATTCACTAGAAAATGATAAAGTTTTATTTATTCATGAGTGTTGGAGAGGTTTAGATAAAAGACTTAAAATTGTAGATGAATCTAAACATAAAGAATATAAAAATAGATTGCAAGTTGAAATTGATATTATAAATAATATGAAATTTCCTGGCTATATGTTAATTGTTTGGGATTTTGTTGTTGTAGCAAAACAAATGAATATTCCAGTTGGTCCTGGACGAGGTTCAGCAGCTGGTTCTTTAGTGGCATTTTCACTTGAAATTACAGATATAGATCCTATTCCTTATGGTTTATTATTTGAGAGATTTTTAAATCCTGAACGAATTTCAATGCCAGATATTGATATGGATTTTTGTCAAGCTAGACGAGGTGAGATTATTGATTATGTGGTTGAACAATATGGTCGAGCTAATGTGGCACAAATTATTACCTTTGGTAAACTTTTAGCAAAAGGAGTAATAAGAGATGTAGCACGAGTGTTAGACATGCCTTATTCTAAAGCTGATGCAATGGCTAAATTAATTCCTGATGAATTAGGTATTAATTTAGAATCGTCATATGAAAAAGAACCAAAAATAAAAGAACTATGCGATATAGATCCTCAAGCTAAAAGAGTATGGAATTATGCTTTAGCACTTGAAGGACTTAATAGAAATGCAGGAACTCATGCAGCTGGTGTTGTTATATCAAATGAGCCATTATGGAATAAAACACCTTTATTTAAACCAACAGGACTTGATACTTTAGCAACCCAATATAATGGTAAATATGTTGAAGATGTTGATTTAATTAAGTTTGATTTTTTAGGACTTAAAACTTTAACCGTTATCGAAGAAACAAACAAGTTAGTTGAAAAAAGATATAAAAAAAAGATTGATTTTATTAATACAGATGTAAATGACAAAGGTGTGTATGATTTAATTCAAACAGGTAATACAATAGGCTTATTTCAAATAGAATCAGATGGTATGCAAGACTTATGTAAAAGATTAAAACCTGATAACTTTGAAGACATTATTGCAGTACTTGCACTTTATAGACCAGGGCCTATGGAATCTGGAATGTTAGATGATTTTATTGATAGAAAACACGGAAGAGCAAAAATTGATTATTTTTATGATGAATTTACAGCTCCTTTAAAATCTATTTTAGAACCTACTTATGGAGTTATAGTTTATCAAGAACAAGTTATGCAAATAGTTCAAACTATTGGTGGTTTTTCACTTGGTAAAGCAGATTTAGTTAGGCGTGCTATGGGTAAAAAGATTAAAGAAGAAATGGATAGATTAAAGGGTGAATTTGCACTTGGTGGAGTTAAGAAAGGATATAATAAAGCACATTGTGAAGAACTTTTCGATTTAATTGTAAAGTTTGCAGGATATGGATTTAATAAATCTCATAGCGCCGCTTATGCTATGGTTACATTTTATACTTCATATTTAAAAAGATATTACCCAAGTGAATTTATGGCAGCATTATTAACTCTTGAAAAAGATAATACAGATAAAGTAGTTAGATATGTTGATGAGGTAAAACGATTAAAAATAGAGTTGTTTCCACCTGATATAAATAAATCTTTTTCAGTTTTTTCAGCAATTCAAATTGACAAAAAAGAAGTTGTAATGTTTGGAATGGGAGCATTAAAAGGTGCAGGTGATGTTGCTATTAATTCAATTTTAAAATCAAGAAAAGAAAGCGGAGATTTTAAAGATTTAAGTGATTTCATTTCAAGAATAGACGGGAGTAAAGTTAATAAAAGAGTAATAGAAGCTTTAAGTAAATCAGGTGCTTTTGATTCTTTTAGATATTCTAGACGAGCTCTATTAGAACAAATTGAACTTATATCTGAAGCTGTGGCAAATTCTATGAAAGCTAAAAAACAAGTATTAGGATCATCCACTTTAGCAGCATCACTATTTGGAGACACTGATGAAATCACTAAAATAGAAATCAACTTAGAACCTTTGGAAGAATATAGTAAGAAAGAAGTCTTAGAGTTTGAAAAAGAATCTTTAGGATTTTATGTTTCAGGACATCCTTTAGATGAATATAGAGAACAATTAACACAAATTAATTATACTTTGTCTTCCAAAATTGATGATATTACAGATGGTAGTGAAGCTTTATTTGTTGGAAAAATTGAAAATATAGTTGAAAAAATATCAAAAAAAGGTAATAAATTTGCAATTGCATCTATTATGGATCTTCATGGCAATATTGAGCTTTTACTTTTTGAAAATAGATTAAAAGAATTACAAGATGATTTTAATTTAGAAGAACCTATTGCTTTTAAAGTACGAATTACAAAAGATGAAAATTTTACAAGAATGAATATTTTAAAAATTCAAAGTTTAAAAGAAGCAAGAAAAGAAAAAGTAAAAATAAAAAAAGTTACTAAAATAGAAGACCCTATAGTCATTGCTATTGATTTTTCAAACGATGAAACAATAATGCCATCTTTATTTGAATTAGTAATCAATAATCAAGGGAAAAGAGAATTAAAACTACTTATAAAATCAAGCTCAGTTGATATTGAACTTGAAACTGGTATAAAAGTACAATCAAAAGTAAAAGACTTGATAAAGTCATTTAAAGGAGCTTGTATAGTATGATGAAACATATATTATTAACAAATGATGATGGTTTTGACTCTCTTGGTTTAAAAGCACTCATAGAAGCTTTAAAACCTATTGCAAAAATCACAGTAGTTGCACCTGCAAAAAATAAATCAGCCTGTGGACATTCTTTAACACTTGATAGACCTTTAAGAATGCTAAGTATTGATGATGATTTTTATAAAGTAGATGATGGTACACCAACTGATTGTATTTTTATTTCTTTAAATAATTTATTTAAAGATGGCTATAAACCTGATTTAGTCATTTCAGGTATTAATATAGGCTCAAACTTAGGAGAAGATATTACTTATAGTGGAACAGCAGCAGGTGCTATGGAAGCTGTAATTCACGGAATTCCTGCTATTTCTATTTCTCAAGTTTATAAACATTTTAATAGTACTTTGAACTTTTCTTTAGCACAAGAAACTATAAAAAAATTAACACTTCAAATATTTAACAATAAATTTCCCTTAAATAATAGAAAATTTTTAAATATCAATATTCCAGATATTTCAATTAAAGAGTGTAAAGGTATAAAAATTACAAAAGTGGGATATAGAGAATACGGAAACGATACTCATAGACATTTAAATCCAAGAGGAGAAGAGTATTACTGGATAGGGCTTCACCCTTTAATTTGGAAAAGTAGTAAAGATAAATCATGTGATTTTGAAGCAATAAAAGCTAATTATATTTCAATAAGCCCATGTCATTTGAATTTAACTTCATATGAAGATATCAATCAATTAAATACTTGGATAAATGAAGAATAATTATTTTTATACAAAAAAGTTATTTTGCATTAATATTAAATATAATTGATACATTCCTGAACTTGTAATACCTGCACATATTCCAGCTAAGATATCATCGCCCATAACTCCCCAAGCACCTTTTACATCTTTATCTATTTTCCCAATTAATGATGGTTTCCAAATATCAAATAATCTAAAATTAATAAAAGCTAAGATAGACATAATAATAAAATTTGAATCATTAATTCCACAAATAGATAAAGTTATCCACATACCAACAAGTTCATCAATTACTATTTCTTTACTATCATGAACATTCATTTCTTGTTCATATAAATCAATTTGTTTTATAGAAAATACTGTAATAAATAATGCCATTAAAAATAAAGTTGAAACATGTATATATTCAAGTAAAAAAAGACCTATAAATAAAGCTAACAAACTACCTATTGTGCCTGGTGCTTTTGGACTTAAACCTGTATAAAAAAGTGTTAAAAAAAGTTTTTGCACAATATTTCCTGATTTATTATTTTTTTCTACTAATATTTAATTTTTTTCTTTTTTCCCATAAAGATTTTCTCGATATTCCTAATTTTTTCGATAATTCTGTATCTGGATATTTATCTTGAAAAGAAAGAACCATTAATTTTAAATAATCATTTATGGAAATAATCGAACCATTTATTATTAAAGAGTTTTCTTGATTAAATTTAATTTTTTGGTATGGAAAATCCTCTTCTTCAGATGATACTAAAATACATTTTT
>JADGEG010000244.1 GCA_016744485.1 Arcobacter sp.
CCATGAGAATAATTTTGTCATAACCATTTTTGAATTGTTCTTCAAAGGCTTTTTGCATTTTTTTCCCCAAGTCACCTTCTTTTTGTAAGAAATTATCATATTTTCCAAAAGTTTTATTTATCTTTTCCATCTCTCCACAAACACAAAGTTTAAAGTCATAAGTTCCTCCTTGTAGTGTGTATATTAAATCATGTATAAAGAATTGATACAAAATTAAAGCAAATTCAACACTAGTGTCATCTGCTAATCTAGTTTTCACAAAACCAAGTTTGGGCTCTTTTACGAACATAATAATTAGGTTTTTACTCATTTAAATCATTATTATCACTAAGTTATTGTATTTTTAATAATTAAATGCTTTAACTCTTCAAAACTGACAGTATGATGTATATTTAAACTAAATCCAATATTAATCATATTTATAAATTTTTCTTTGGAATAATTACCTAAATCGCTTTTATAGTCATTTTCTATAGTATCTAGTTTTGATATTAAACAAATAGCTTGATATGATTTATCTACTACACTTGTCTTATTATTTGGATGAGCTCTATAAAAATGTTGATTTGGAGTTATTGCAATAATATTTTCTGGAGTATCCGCTAATTCTGGAAATTGTGATGATAAAAATATATGATGTGCTTGTGTAGCAGGATAACTATTAAACCGATGAATTTCACTATTGGGATGAATTTTTTTAACAAATCTTTTTGCTTTAGAAATATAATAGTCATATGATTTGATATTATCAATACCATTGTCTACAAAGTTTTTATTAAATTTTTCTTTGTTATTGATTTGTCTTTTTTTAAATCTCTCCAATTTGGTTGATTATATAATAGGTCATTAAAATTTACTTCTGAAACTCCACCATCATTTGTACCTAATTTCTTTAATTTAAAAGCTATTGTTCTTAAAAGTGGATTAAATATTCTAATTGGTTCTTTATCTTTTTTAATATTTGTATATTTTTTAATAAAGACTACATATTTATCTCGTAATTCATATAATGAATTTTTATCTTGTATTTTAAAAAAATTATCAAAGTAATTCCAAATAGCACTATCTTTTAGAACTTTTTCAAGATATACTGAAATAAAATAATATGCATTACGATCTCTTAATGATATATATTCAATAAGTTCTTTATTCACAATCGTATATTTATAAGGCTTTTTATCTTTGTTTTCATAAAGTAACCCACAATAAGCCAACATTTTTATTGGTTGTCCAAAAAACTTATTAAATTCACTATCTGCTAATGATATATTAGGTTTATTAAATATTTCAGTTACAATTTCATTAGAAAATTCACACTCTTTTATATCTCTATTTGTAAACTCTTTTGATATATTGACATAATTTAATATACATTCGCAAACTGCACTAAGAACATCTGGTTGAACTTTCTGGTCAAAAAATCTTGCATCGCCTGTTTTCCTAATATCTAAATCAATATTTTTCAAATAAGCTTCTATTTTATTTTTCATTGTTAAATATCCATATATACTTAAAGTGTCAATCCATAAATAAAATCACTAATATTATTTTGTGGTATAGTCGCTTTAATATTAGGAATATTCTGTGTATCACCTAGCTGAAATTTATGTTTTAGTTTAAGTAAATTATTTATGAACTCTTTATTATTTAATCGTGGATTAGAACCATCTTTATTTGGTTTTATTGAATTTTTTATACTAGTAGGTATATTAGCAGAAATATCTGAAAATGACATTCTCCACTCTTTTGCCCAAGCTCCTTCTCCTCCACTAAGATTTATATCATTATCCTCTGTATATAATCTTATATTTGCCTTCGCTAAAAAACCAATAGAGGTATATAAATCTTGCTCAGATTTAAATTGAAGTTGTTTTATTTTCCCATAAACTAATTGTGTTATTGTTATTCCTTTATTTAAATCCATTTTTATTTATGCTTCTTTTAATAATCCAAAAAATTGAACAGAATTATTATCAATATTTAAAGACCTCGTTCCCCTATTTCTAGCAATTTTATAATATTCTGTAAATTCTTTACTACTATAATATTCTAAATGACTTGTTGTAACACTTATGTTTTGTTTTGTTTTTAAGAGTGCTACTGAACCATCTGTTATTGTATTTTTTGGTAAAAATGTTGCTCTTGGATTATATGTTAAATTTGGAATTAATACTATATTATTTTGATTTAAATATTTTGATACAACAAAACTATCTAT
>JADGEG010000245.1 GCA_016744485.1 Arcobacter sp.
GTCCCCTATTAATGGGGTTTAGTGATAATTATGAAGAAAATTGGGAATCTCTCCCTGTCCGCCATTTATTTAACTAATATAAAAACACTTAAAAATTTATTATTCAATTACAATTAACATTTATAATCTTTTTGACATTAGAGTAATCGTTTGATTTTTTATTATAGTTATAATATAATAATGCTAATTAGGTAATGTATAAGGAATAGTTGTTAATCATGAATACAAAAAAAGAGGTTTTAGATTTTTTAAAACAAAATCGTAAATTTTTATTAGATAATTATCATATAACTAGGATTGGTTTGTTTGGCTCGTTTGCACGAGAAGAACAAAAAGATGGTAGTGATGTTGATATTCTAATTGATATACAAGATGGCACAAAAAATATACATGACTTAAAACTTTCTCTTAAAAAATACCTATCAAATGCTTTTGGTAGAAATGTTGATTTGGCAAGAGAAAAATACCTAAAACCTTATGCAAAAAAATACATTTTAAAAGATGCACTTTATGTCTAATATACTTTTGCATTTAGAAACTCTTATTGAATCTATAGACAAAATAGAAGAATATTCAAGCGAATTTGATGATGCGGAAGAGTTTTATCATGATTCAAAAAGTTTTGATGCAACAATGATGCAGTTTGTTATTA
This sequence comes from Arcobacter sp., assembly GCA_016744485.1. GTDB lineage: Bacteria > Campylobacterota > Campylobacteria > Campylobacterales > Arcobacteraceae > BB30. The sequence goes on from JADGEG010000245.1 coordinate 653, forward strand.
TAGGTGAAACTATATTTCGTTTAGATGAAAATTTTAAAAATGCTCAAAATCAAATACCTTGGCAAAAGATAAAAGATTTTAGAAATATAATAGCTCATGATTATTTTGGTATAGATCCTGAAGAGATATGGGATATAGTTAATGAAAAACTATTGCCATTAAAAAAAGAAATTTTAAAAATAATAAATGAAGTTTTGTAAAGTAGGCAGTATAAGTGGTGGAATTTAGGTTACAGTACTTTTTGGGGTACAAAATCTATTCTTACTAGCTAAAATACCTATATAGGCTTTTACTGGTGTAGTCAAAATTTCTCACAGCCTGCTATTTTTAAACTTGAATCAAAAATTTAGACAATAAAAATAATTAAATTTTTAATTATTTAACACAGACTTATATAAATCTTTTTACTGTTTCTTTTAATTCATTTTTATACTGATAAATATGCTCTACACTATTAATTGGATATTTTGTTTCTTCTTTATCTTGTAAGTGTAGACCAATATACTTTTGTTTTGAATTAAAATGTAATCTACATATCCATTTCCAAGAATTATTTTGAAAAAGAACTCCAAAGTAACTTTTAGTATCTTTTGCATTTATATTTGAAGTAGATGTTTCTTCAGCCAGTATAGATTTTACTATAAAAAATGCTTCAAGCTCATCTTCAGTAGTTATAATACCATTGTCTTTTACTTCTTCTTTTTGGATTTCATCTTCTTCATTTTCAATTTCGACAGATAGTTTACTTTTTAAAGCATTGATTTTATCAGCGGCCATATCGTTAATTATATCTGAAAAGGCTATTTTTATGTGCCCTTTGAATTCTTCTAATATATTGTGTGTTAGTCTTTTGTCTGTAGCTTTTGATGTAAAAAATCTAGCAAGTTCTTCACTTGGTTCTTCAACTTCTTTTTTAAAGATTCTTTTTATCTCACTAACATATTTTTGAGAACTAGCCATAGATAAAATCTTATCTATATCAAGTTTTTCTTTAGTGAATTTTTCAAGTTGTTTTATTTCTCTATCTTTTGGATTAAGTAAGTCAATAACCATAAATGGTTTTTTATCCATAAGGTTAGTAGTATCAAGGTCAGAAAAAAATCTATATTCTATACCATTTGTAAGTATTGCAAATTTACTATCAGTTGGACCAAAATATCTTTCTAGTTGTGTTTTGTGATTATCTAATTTTTCAAGGTGTTTTTTAACTTCTATAAGTATTAGAGGCTTACCATCTTTAAAGATAGCATAATCTACTTTTTCACCTTTTTTACGTCCTATATCTGCCACGTATTCAGGGACAACAATTGTTGGATCAAATACATCATATCCTAAGGCACTCAAAAATGGCATGACAAAAGAGTGTTTAGTTGCTTCTTCCGTAAGGACATTTTCCTTTAACTTTTCAATCCTATCTGCAAATGCTTCTATTTTTGTTTTAAAGTCCATAATACAACCTTAGATGTAAATTTCCACAATCCACAATCTAATAAAGTTAAATCAGTATTAATGAATTTTACTTAAACTTAGGTATTTAAAAATATTTTCTCTT
>JADGEG010000246.1 GCA_016744485.1 Arcobacter sp.
AATATGATGAAATCCTGCCATATCTAATCTTGGTCTTCTTGCCATAAAATATTCCATTTGTTTTATTTGAAGTATTTTAGCTTAATTTCACTTAAAAGTGGTGGGTTGTGTCCTGACCCTAATTTTCTTGACCCTAATTTTCTAATTTTCTAATTTTTCAATGATTTGTTATAATCATATTGTTTTCAAACCCCATAATCTATTTAATTCAAAGCTTTCTTTATTCATTGGATTTACAATTGAGTAACTAATACTTAAATTCTCGTTTTTATTGCATTCTGCTAAAACTACGGATACAATTAAACCTAAAACTAGATTTTGAGGTATTTTAAATTTATCGATAAAATCACCTATAAATGTTTCTTTTGTAAACTCAATTTCATTACTTATATCACATTGATGAATTAATCCACATCGAATAGTATGATAAATTATATTTTCAATATCTATCATACTATTTTCATCAGGTTTTAGATTTTTGATATTATGACATTTTATTTTAATACCAGATGCAGAAATTCCTGGAAAACCAAATGTAGTAATAGTTCTCATATTGTCTTTTAAAAATTCTTTATACTTTCGATTATTATTACCTTGATAAGAACATTTTAAAGCAGTTGCATCAACTGCTGACGATGCAAGTGTTAATGCAATATCATATTCTTGATTATCAAAATGTTTTAAAGAAGCTTCTATAAAATTACTGATTCCCATTTAATTTACCTTTTGAATATAACGGTTGTCATGAGAAATAGTTTTGCCCGCTAGGGTAAACTATTTCTCTCCAAGTACTTGTTATATCTTTTAAAAAGTTTGCCTTACTTAATTTGAATCAGCTTCTTTTTTTTCAACAGATTTTTGAATGGCTTCAATTATACCAGCACCTGAAAAAGATACAGTACCAATCAGAAATAGCATGAATGCTTCAATCTCATGAATTGCACTTTTTGCACTAGCAAAAAACATAAAGCCCCCAAGAATTGATAGTACTGCAACTATTAATAGAAAATATTTCATTTTGACTCCTTTCGTTAGATTTGCAATTATTTTAAATAATCACATTGTTGATGTTATAAATAGCACATAGGATATAACGCCTAAAGTGAGCTACAAGATGGTATATCTAGATAAATACTCCATCTTTAATATATCTACCTTGATACAATAAAAGCTCGAAATTCCCACAGTGCAATCTTGTTATCTCCTCTGATTTGTTGTACGAATCATTGCATGATACTATCAATTATACCTAATATTTGATTTATAGTTTTTTGATTTGCTTTTTCAATAAATTTTATATTTCTTGAATTATAATCTATTGATTTCATTTGTTCACCCATAATAAAACCTGTAATATTTTCACTTTCTATTTCAATATGAAAGGGAAAGTTTCTTTTTGTATTTGTTATTGGACATGCAAAAGCTAAACCTAAATGTTGATTAAATGTTTTATTACTTATAATTATCGCAGGTCTTCGCCCTTTTTGTTCATGACCACTCTGTGGGTCAAAACTTAAAGCTACAATATCACCTTGTTCTGGAATATATTTTACCACTCTTCTAATCCAATTTTATTATCAAACTCTTCATAAGTTTTGTAGTTACTTGGTAACTGTTTAACTAAATCATTAATATTGTATTTGATTCTTTCTTGTTTTATAGGCTCTAATATAATCTTTTGATTTTCAATTAAAATTTTCATTTTATCGCCAATAGATAAATGTAATTCTTTCATTATATCTTTTGGAAATCTTAAACCTTGAGAGTTACCCCATGTTGAAATTGTAGCTGTCATGATATCTCCTTTTATTGTATATCCGAAGTATATCATAAGGGTTTTTGTATGTCAAGATATAAAATAATTCTACTTAGTAATAATACTTTCGATTTTTCATAATATCCTTAGGTCGTACTCCAAATTTTTGTACAAATGCTTTTGAGAAACTTTGTACATATTTATATCCTATCTTTTCGGAAATTTCATTTATATTATATTCACTAATTTCTAAAAGTTTTTTAGCTTCTTCTAATCTATATTCTAAAGATAGATTATAAGGTGTTTGTTTAAAAAGTTTATTGAAACCATACTTTAGTTTAAACTCATTTATCGCTACTATTTCAGATAGTTCTTTTATCGTTGGTGGATTTTGTATATTTTTGATAAGTATATCTCTTGCATGATAAATTGCTTCTTCATC
>JADGEG010000075.1 GCA_016744485.1 Arcobacter sp.
GTAATACTTGTTTTTTTCATAGTAGCAGTATCTTCTTGTATATCAGTTGTAGATATCTTTTTGTCTGAAATATTTGTTTTCAAAATCTTATTTTTAGATAAATCTATATTTTTTACTTCTTTGTTTTTTTCTAAGTCAAACTCTTGTTTTGTATTTATGCTTGTTGTTTTTTTAATAGAAATATCTTGTTTTATATTTTCTTTTGACACATTTTGATTTGTTTCTAAAGTTGTATTTTTTATTATTTGTATTTTTTGTAAATCATTTGTATTTTTTGTGCTTTTTATCTTAGATTGTAGTATTAACTTATCTAAAGAGTAGTTCGTTTTTTGTTCACTTGTATTTGTATCAAGTTTTGTAGAGTTTTTTATATTTTCTACTTTAAGATTTTTTATAATTCCTTCTTGCTTGTCATTTGTTTTTTGTAAAACTTGATTAATATTAATCTTTTGTTCTACATTTTGTATTTTATTTTTATTTGTTTTTTGTAAGATTTGATTAGTATTAATTTTTTGTTCTACATTTTGTATTTTATTTTTATTTGTTTTTTGTAAGACTTGATTAGTATTAATTTTTTGTTCTACATTTTGTATTTTATTGTTATTTATTTTTTCTGATGTATTTTTTTGCTTAGCTTCTGAAGATATTAAGGTATTTATTTTCTCATTGTTTTTAATATTTTCACTATTAGTAATATTTTTTTTTGCTTCTTTTAATAATTGATCAAAAAGTGAAATAGTCTTTTTTTTAGATTTATTTGTAATATTTTTTTTATTATCTGAAGAGCTAAATAATTCAGTAGTGATTTTTTGTGTCATAATTTATGCTTTTAATATATCCAAAGTTTTTGAATCAATATTCTTATGAGTATTAAATGTAGCTACATTAGCTTCATAGGATCTCATAGCTTCTATTAAATCAACCATTTCAATTACAGGGTTTATATTTGGATATGCTACATACCCATCTTTATTAGCATCAGGATGAGATGGCTCAAACTTCATAACAGATTTTGCATTATCTTCTAGTATGGATTTAACACCAACTCCTCTTAAACTAGAGTTAGTATGAGCATTGTTATATACATTTAAAGTATTATCACTACTTTTATTATTTTTATTAATATTCTTTAATAATAATTCTTGAAATACTACATTTTGTTTCTTATAAGGCCCACCATCTTTTGTATGAGTTGTTTGTGCATTTGCAATATTTGCACTAACTATATTTATTCTTGTTCTTTGTGCACTCATTCCAGAAGTTGCTATATTATAACCATCAAAAAATCCCATAATTCAAAACCTTTTATTTTTTATTTTTTAAACTGACATTCTCATAACTTCTTTGTAAGCATTAATTGCTTTATTTTTCACTTCTAGAGCTAATTGTAAAGACAATTGTGCTTCTTCAATCTTTTGTACAGCTTCTTGTAAATTTGTAACTTTTCCTGTTGATATATCTGCCATTGCATTATATCCTTTAACTTGTGTATTATTTACTTCATTTATTGCATTATTTAAAATACTTTTAAATGTATTAGACTTGTCGTTTATTGAATTTTCTTGTTGATTTTTACCTTGACTAATTGAATTTGTAATAGAAGATATATTCATTTTAATTCCTTATCTATTTTTATTTGCTTGCTCAACATTGTCTTGAATTACTAATTCATTTAACATTGTATTTATTTTTTCCTCATTATATTTAAAATCAAATTCACTTTTTTTATTATCAAAACTAAATAGCATTATAATAAGAGATAACATCATATTTGATATACCTTTTAGTACAACAGTCACAACAATAATCCAAAAAACCATTTCTAATGGTGTAAATAAAGTAGCATTAATCACAAAAAAAATTAAAGTAGCAAAAAAACCAGTCCCAATGAAAAATCTAAAAATCCCACTATTAATTACATTTTGTGAAAAACTTTCAACAAGCATTGATATCCACTTTAAAAAATACAAATAATATAGCAAAATTTAGTACATACACTATCAAACCTTATTTAATATTTTTTAGCAATGAATCAATTACTTTATGCAACTGTTTTGTTATAACTTCACTAGCAAATTCATGTACAAATAATTTTCTAAGTCGTGATGTTGTCGAAATATTTGCAGAAGTAGAAACATTACCTATATATTCTATCATAAAATTTGATTTTAACATGTTGTTTTTTGCTAATTTTATTAAAGAATTGCTAATTAATTCACCAATTTGATAGTTTTGAGTGTGATTAAAACATAACATTAGTTTTTCTTTTTCATGTGATAGCATTTTAATTAGTGCATAAACATCAGTTAATGCACTAGGATCAGTTGTAGTAATTGCTAGAATATTATGAGATATAGATAAAAATTCTTGCACATATTCATTAAGTCCTGCACTTGTATCTACAAGTATTATATCATATTTATTTAGATTAATAATGTCATTTATAATTCGTGAAAAAACTAAAGAATTTTTGATTTTTGCATATTTATATGAACTTTTACCAGCAATTAATGATAAATTTTTATATGCAGTTTGCACAATAATCTCATCAAGTGTTTTATGTGATTGAATATAATCAAATAAGGTATATTTGGGTTTTACATTAAATAATACTTGCATGTTAGCAAGTCCAATATCTGCATCTAAGACAAGTACCTTTAAGTTTCTTTTTGTTAATAAATAAGCAATATTAGCAGTAAATGTTGATTTACCAACTCCACCTTTTCCTGAAGTAATTGTAATTAACTTTGATTTGGATTTTGAATTGTTTTTATTAATCTTTGTTAAATTAATTAATTTGTGTGCTTGTGAAGAAATAGAATTAAACAAAAATTATCTTTTTATAAGAAATTTATTCATAAAACAATCAATTAAAAAAGTAGAATCTGCAACTATTAAATCATCAGGAACATTTTGACCTATTGAAAAAAATGTAATAGATTTTTTTGTTTTGTGAGAAAAAGATATAAGATTACCAAAACTTTTTGTTTCATCAAGTTTAGTAAATATTAAATAATCTATACCAAGACGTGAATAATTATTAAAAATTTCTAATAAATCAGTATGTTTGACATTTGCAGGAAGAACTAAATTTTTTTCAATTGGAATATCTTGAACTTTTTCTTGGTATTGATGAATTAATTCAATCTTATCGATATCATATTGGCTAGAACCAGCTGTGTCAATAAAAATATAATTACAATCTTTTAATCTAATAATTGCTTGTGCGAGATCTTCTGTTTTTTTTACGACTTCAAGAGCTAGTCTCATAATATTAGTATAAGCTTGAAGTTGCTCAATTGCACCGACCCTAAATGAATCTAATGTTATTATACCTACTTTATAATTTTGTTCAAGTTTATGTGCATATCTTGCAGCTAGTTTTGCAATTGTAGTGGTTTTTCCAACCCCTGTGGGTCCTACCATCATAATAATTTTTCTTTGATGTTTTCTTAGTGGGATTTCTTTTTTAATTGGTATTATACGTCTTAAAATTAATTTGAAAAAATCATTTACTTTTGCTGAATTAACTTTTAGTGCAAGAGGTAGTTGGTGTATTGTTTTTTTCATTATGGTATAAGTCATTTCTTGTTCAAATTCATTGTCTTCAAATAAATTATAAATATCTATAAACTCAGGAGGAATAGTTAAATCATAAAGTTGACTTTTAGGATCCCATAAAGTTTTTTGAACTTGTGCAATTGACTCTTGCATTTTAAGTATTTCAGTTTTAAAATCATAAAAAGATGCTTCAATATTAGGATTAGCTGAAGAAGGACTTGTGATTTTCTTTGTATACTGCATTAGATTATCATCTTCAAGAGCAACTGTTATTTCATACATTTCTTCTTGATTTGGAGATAAACTTGGAATTTTTTTTGTTGCAATTACTATTGCATCTTCACCACATTCATCTTGAGCATGTTTTAAGGCAATAGTAGGTGTTTTTCCTAAAAAAGAAAATTTATTCATTAATTCTTCCATCTTTATATATTTTTTCAATTTTTCCATTATCATGTTTTATTTTAATTAATTTATTATTCTCATAAATTATTTTTCCATTTTTTTCAATTTCGATTGAACCAAAATCAAATAATATAGTATTTTTTTTATACAACTTAATATCTTTTTTACAAATAATCATATTTTTTTTAATAAAATGTTTTGTTATAAATTTATTTTTTTTTAAATCTTTGAATACTAAAGGAATACAGTTTTTTTTAATAGACTTAAAATCGTTTAAAATTATATTTTTATAAGTAATTTGTTGTTGATATTGTAAATCATATTTTGCCACAACTACATCTATAGCATTTAGACTTAAGCCTAATGTTAAAGTAACAAATAGATATTTAGGCTTTAACATTAATTAAAGATCCTCCATTATTTTGGGTTATATCATGAACAATTTCTTGATACATTTGTTTAAGAGGCAATACAATTGATGCTAATGTATGATTTAATTCATATAAAGATTTAAGTTTAGTTTCTAAATTATTGATATCATTTTTAAATATATTGATATTAATACCTTCTTGCATTTGTTTAGCTATTTCTTTATTTAACTTTTGTTTTAATAAAATTATTTGATTTATAAAAACTTGTTTTAAATCATTTCTATTTAATAACTCTTCGTTGTTAGCATTTTTAATATCTTCAATGTCTTGGTTAATGGCATTTTCTAAATTTGATATTAAAGTCATCATCTCATTAATTATAATTTTTATCATTACATATCTTTCTTGTTTTGTGTTAAAAATTCATATAACATAGTACTAATACCAACAGCTCCATTTGATTGTTGTGATATTGAATTTGTATACATACCTTTTATTATATCAGAACCAGTTCCTTCCCCTGAAACTTTTGTATTTTTTAAAGAAATATCTAATAGTTGTTGCATGAAAAATGATTCAAAATCGTTACATACTTTTTTTAATTGTTTATCTTTTAAGTTTGTAAAATCATTATTTTTATATTTCATACTTTCATGTGTTTTAGTAGTATTTATATCAACAAAATTTGTATTCAAATCCATAATTTACTCCAATCTATCAAAAAAATTTTCTTCTTGCAAAATATCTTCTTGCGAATTTTGTGCAAAAAATCTAAGTTCAACCCTTCGATTTTCTAGGTCTATTTCACTTTTTGGATGAAAAGATGAAAATGCAGATACCTTTAACAAACTAGGATCAATTCTATTTTTAATTAATTCTTGAACCACTGATATTGCTCTTAATGCAGATAAATCCCAATTATTTCTAGGTAGACTATTTGATTTAAAATCATTTTTTTGAGTATGACCACTTATTTCTATATTCAATGTTTGTGGTATTGTTCTAATAATTCTTGAAATCTTTGTAATAAATTTTTTTGTAGCTTTATTCTCTATTTTATATTCATTTTCTTTAAATAAAATTGTCGATGGAATATCAAGAATAAATTCGTTTTTACTTTTTTCAATTGTCATATCTTGATTATTATCAGAATTAGATTCATTTAATTCTTGCATTATTTCTGTAATTTCTTCAAGTGCAGTTTCTAAGGATTCTTTTCTGATATCTTCTGCATCTGTGCTTTGTTCATTTTGAGTTGCATCCGATTCATTTTGTGTTTCAATGGCAGTCGTAGTATCTAAAAAACCCATAGCTTTTTTCATAATTTCAAAATATTCTTCAACTTTTGTTTTATCCATTACAGCCATTGATAATAATAAAATAAAAAATGTTAGCAATAAGGACATTAAATCCCCAAATTGGACTAGCCATCCTGGTAAACATTTAGGACATTCTGGACATTTATGTTTTGCCATTTTTTACTCATTGTTTTCTATTAAAATAGCATTTAATTGCATTTTGATATTACCTATTGATTCTTCAGCTGCTACCATAGATGCACCTTGTATTATAACTTCATAAGCTGTTTCTTCAACACTGTGTTTTTGTGCTAATTTACTTTCAATAATTCCTGCAAATAATGTTCCAATTAAAGCTCCATACATAGTAGTTAGTAAAGCAACAGCCATAGCTGGTCCAACAGCAGCAGGATCTGATAAGTTAGCAAGCATAGCTACTAAACCAACTAAAGTACCAATCATACCCATAGCACCTGCAGTTCCTCCAATATTACCAAAAATAGAAATCATTGCATTATGTCTTTTTGAAATATGCTCTAGTTTTAATTCTAATAAAGGTTTTAGTGTTTCTGCTCTTGTACCATCAACTAACAACTGAAAGGCTTCTTGAAAAAAAGGATCTGATTCTTCTAATATTTTTTGTTCAATATGCATAACACCGTGTTTTTTAATTTCAGTTGCATAAAAAATCATTTTTTCAACTAATTCAGGTAAAGGTTCAATTTTTACTACATTCATAGCTACTTTAATAGCAGGACCAATTCTTTTTAAATCAGATATCTCAAATTGACCAGCTGTAACTGCAGTTGTACCACCAATTACAATAATGACAGAAGGAACATCAAGATAAGGGCCAAAACCAACACCTCCTAATATAATAGCAAGACCAACTAAAGACCAACCAATTCCTAATCCACCTGCTGTACTTTTATCCATATTTTATAATCCTAAATTATTTAAAGTTTTTACATTAGTTTTAATATTTTTAATTTTTAAACCAAATTTCCCCTCAACAATAACAGCTTCACCTTCACCAATTTGTACACCATTTATTAAAATTTCTAAAGGTTCGTTAACCATTTGTTCTAATTCAATAATTTTACCAATATCCCATTGCAATATATCTTTTAGTAAAAATAATTTTGTTCCAAGCCTAACACTTAATTTTAATTTTATATTAAATAATAATTGTAGGTTTTTTGTTGCTTCTTTTGATAATAAGGAATTACTATCTACTTCATTTTTATTATTTGTGGAACTTATTATATTATCATCTATGTTATTTTGTTCAATATTAGTATTTATATTTTTATTTGGGCTTGTATCTGAACTTATTTGAGATAAATAACTTAGAATAATTTTATCAAAAGAAATTAACATTGAAAACTTCTCATTTTCTAAATTTATATTTAATTTATATTTATTTGGAAGATCCTTTGTGATAGAAGATTCTTTAATAGATACACCAAGCACTGTGCTTTTTATTGATGAAACATCAGCAAAACCTTGAGCATTTACTGATGTACAAAAACTTCCACAAATATTTGAAATGATTTCATTTACAGCATCTAGAATCTCATCATCTAAATGTTCTTTTAAATCACCCATACCTCCTAACATAAAATATTCCAACTTAGTAGCAAAAGCTGCTGGAACGATAAATATCCAATTTGAAACTATATTTTGAAATTCAAATTTAACTAGTATTTCTATACATTGAGATTCTTTAAAAGAATCATCTGGTGCATCATTAATTGAATCAATTATACATTTCTTTGATAATAACTGTTCTAATGTATTGGATAATTCATCTTTTAAAAAACTGGATAAATCTGATGCCAAGTATTAACCTTTGATTATATTTTATTATTATTTTTCAATTCATTTAAAAGTAAAGACTTTATTCTCATCATATCTTCTGTTGGATACTTGTACTCAGCTTCACCTCTGGTTACTTTAACAAAAAAGTCTTGTGAACTTTTATTATATCCAAATTTAATATTATCAAGTATTACTTCATTTATTTGTGTTGTAATATCTGGTGTTTTAGTTTTTTTATATTCTTCATTTTTCACAATTTTTTGTTTATTGTCAACTTCTTTTACTGATTTAAGTTTTTTTATATGATTTGCTTGAACATTCTCTATATCTGTTATTCTCCCTAATTCCATAATAAACTCCTTAAATGATATCTAAATATTCACTATTATAGCAAAATAAAATAAAATTACTAAGAAGAGTAAAAAAACAATTATATTATTTTTATAAAAGTAGTAAATAGTATGTTTTTTTATTTAATATATTAAATCTATAAAGATTCTAATAATTTATCAAAACCTTTAATTTTAAAGTCAATGAAGCTATGATAAAATGGTTTTTGAATATATTCTTTTGCACTTTTTAGCTTTAATTTTTGTATAAGTTGAATACCAGTTAAAAATTTTGAAGAGTTATCTTGAAATAAAACATTAATAAGTGATATTTGAATAGAAGCATCATTATATTTTTTTTCATTAAGCAAAGCTGCAACTAGTAAGTACATAGTATATTTGTTTTCAAACTTATATTGTTTCTGTAAATACTCTAAGGTATTAATTGTTTGTTTTGATTTTTCTTTATATAAATCACTAAAAGCCCTTATTAAAAGATAAGTTGGTGAACTATTTGTTTGAATAAATAAATTTGTTTTATTAAATAATCCTAATGCTTTTAATAAATCAATATAATAATTCCCTACTATAAAAGAACCTTCTAGAAAATTATTATTAAGTTGTCTTGGAATGTTATCTTGCAATCTTGCAAAATATTGCAAGTCATTTTCTTTGTTTTTTCTTACAACCTTGTTCATTAAAAAAACTAAAGGGTCTTTATAATATTGTTTAAATAATATATGTTTAGAAGTTAGTTTATTATTATTTGCCGTATGTAAATAATTAATAGCATAATAAAGAGCGGTTGTTTTATATTTTTTTGCTTTAATATTTGATATAAAATTTTTATCAATAATTATTTGGTATAATTGATGACCAAAATATTTATATGAGCCATTATTTGATTGTATATTTGTTTTTATATATTCCAAATTTGCTAAATCTTTATTTATTTTTTGTGCACTTAATATTGACATAATAGCATATAGTTTATTCCCTGGATTTAGTTTATAAGCTTTTGAAAAATATTTGAATGCATTAAAAAAATCATTTATTTGAGCATAACAAAGTGCTAAGTTA
>JADGEG010000076.1 GCA_016744485.1 Arcobacter sp.
AGCATTTATATATGTTCCACTTTTTTCATAAAAAGAAGTAATAGGGATGGAAATATCTGATTTTTCAATAGTTAAACATTTATGTGAAAAAAATGAGATAACTTTTTTATCTTTTAATTTATAAATATTCGTATTAAAATAATTATTATCAAGTATAATCACTAAAGTAGAATAGTTAAGAAAATAAGTAAAAGAGTCTTTATCGTAACTAATACCTAATTCTCTAAATGAAGCTTGATTTACTGACTTATCATTTGTTCTTAAATAATCATCTTGAAAACTTTCATCAAAATAAGTAGGTGAATATCCTGAAATATTTGAATTTAATATTTTAGATATATTTTGAATATTGTACATTTCTTCATACGATAAATTTGGTCCTAAAAGAAATAATATTTTACTATTATTTTGTATTAAGTCATATATGTAAGAAATAGCCGTATCTAATGTATTAATCTCTAATTTTGATTTAATATCTAAAAATCTATTTTCATTTTGTTCTTTATAAGATAATCTTCCCTCATCACATATAAAATAGCCATTAACTTCATCATTTCTTCTTGGTCGAAATCTAAAAATTTGATCATCTTTATATTTGTTTTTTTTATGATCAACTATAATATTACATCCTTTTGAACATAAATTACAAATGGCATTAAAAGATTCTAAAAACCACACTCTTTGTTTAAATCTAAAATCTTTACTAGTTAATGCTCCAACAGGACATAAATCAACTACATTCATAGCATAAGGGTTACTTAGTGGCATTCCAGGAAAAGTTCCTATTACAGAATGATCCGTCCTATTTATTACAACTAATTCATTTGTTTTAGTAATATCAGAACAAAACCTTGTACATCTTGTACAAAGCACACATCTTTCTTGATCTAACATAACATTAGAACCTAAATCAACTCTCTTTTTCTCATTATTTTTAAGTTCAAGGTTTATACGTGATTCATAAAAGCCACTTTGCATATAATAATCTTGTAATTTACACTCACCTGCTTGATCACAAGTAGGACAATCAATTGGATGATTTAATAGTTCAAGCTCTAAAATATCACGTCTTACTTTTTCTATTTTTTCACCAACTGTTCTTACAATCATATTATTCTTAACTAAGGTATTACATGAAATTTGTGGTCTTTTTTGACCTTCAATTTCAACCATGCACATTCTACAGTTTCCATCTTTCCCTAAAGCTTGATGATAACAAAAATGAGGAATATTAATATCTTTATTTATCAAAACATCTATTAATAAAGAATTTTCTAATGCTTCAATTTGAACATCATTTACTGATATCTTAACCATTTCACTCATTTGTTATAAACTCCTTTGTATACAAGTTGATATTTTATTTACCTGTATATAATTGTCTAGGTCGTGCTATCTTTGTTGTAGGGTCTTGTTTTAGTTCTGACCATTGTGTAATCCAACCAACAGTTCTACCTATTACAAAAATTGGTGTAAACATTTCAACTGGAATTCTAAGTGCTGTTAGAATAACACCTGAGTAAAAATCAATGTTTGGATATAAACCCCTGCTTTTAAAATAATCATCGCTTAAAGCAGCTTTTTCAACAGCAGCAGCAATGTCCAATAACTTAGAGTCAAGATTTAACTCTTCTCTTAGTTTATCTTGTAGTTTTTTTAAACTCTCAGCTCTTGGATCTCTATTTTTATAAACTCTATGGCCAAATCCCATTAGTCTAAACGGATCATTTTTGTCTTTTGCTTTAGCTATATATGTATCAACATTTTTAATATCACCAATTAATCTTAATTGATCCATTACTTTCTCATTTGCACCACCATGAGCAGAACCCCATAAAGCTGCAATTCCTGAAGCAATTGCCACATAAGGGTGAGCTTCTGTTGATGCTACATTTCGCACTGTTGTTGTTGAAGCATTTTGTTCATGGTCAGCATGAAGTGTAAAAATTGCATCTAAAGCATCAACTTCAACTTGTTTTATTTCTTCATTTAATCCATTACCCAAATTTTTCATTTTTCCACCTGGATAGGCTCTTAACATATACAAAAAGTTCTCAGTAAAATATCTATCTACATCTGGATAAATTAATGGAACACCAATAGAATTTCTATAAGCCATGGCTGCAATTGTAGGCATTTTTGCTATAATTCTTCTTCTCATTTCTTTAAATTGATTTTCATCTTCTAAATTTAAATGTTCTTTATAAAATGTAGCAAGAGCCATAACAGCAGATCCTAAGGTTGCCATTGGGTGTGCATGATCTGGAAAAGCATCAAATAATCTAATTAAACCTTCATGAACAAATGATCTGTGTCTAATTTCTAAATCAAAACCTTTTGATTCTTCTTTAGAAGGAAGCCTACCTCTCATTAACATATAACAAACATCTAAATAAGAATGTTTGCCAGCTAAATCAGCTATATCATTACCTCTGTATTTTAATTCTGATTTCTCACCATCTATAAAAGTAATTTTTGATTCACAAGCTGCCGTTGAAGTATAACCTGGATCATAAGTAAACATTCCTGTATCTTTGTAAAATGTACGAATGTCAACTACACTTGGACCTCTTGTTCCATCTAATATAGGATACTCATAGGATTTTCCATTTCGATTGTCTGTTAGAGTAAATGTGTCTTTTTTCATAGTCTTCCTTTAAATTTAATTTATTTTTAATTCTTTTACAAATTCATGTCTAAATTTTTCTACAATACTTTTTATTATATCTTTAACAGCTGGTGCAAATACACAGATTGTTTTACCATTTAGTGTTTCACAAACATCTAAAATAGTGTCCAATGATTTTTCATCTCCTTTTCCTTGAATAATATCTTTTAAAAGTTTATTAATCCAAGATGTTCCTTCTCTACAAGGTGTACATTGCCCACAAGATTCATGATGATAAAATTCTATTAAGTTTTTAGCAACATCAACCATAGAAGTATCTTCATCGATTACTATCATACCACCTGTTCCTAAAGTTGAACCAATGTCCCACATTGATTCATAATCTAATACAGCCTCGTGAACTTCTTTAGCAGTTAAAATAGGACAAGATGAACCTCCAGGGATAATAGCTTTTAACTTTTTTCCTTCTTGCATACCTCCACCAATATTATTTAAAAAGTCTATCATTTTATTCCCAAAAGCTAATTCATAAATGCCAGGGTTTTTAACAGCACCACTCATACCAAATAACATTGTTCCAGGTGAATTAGGAGTCCCATAAGCTTTGTATGATTCATAACCTTGATCAATAATAAAAGGAACAGTTGCAATCGTTTCTACATTATTAACAGTTGCAGGATTATCAAAAAACCATTCACATTCTTTTTTATGAGGTTTTAGTCGTGGATGACCACGTTTACCTTCAAGAGATTCAATAAGAGCAGATTTTTCACCACAAATATATGCACCTCCACCCCTATGAACTCTTATATCAATTCTATAATCATTATCTAAAACTTGTTGTCCAATAATACCAGCTTCATAAGCTTCATTTATAGCATCATTTACTCTATCAATAAAAAACTTATATTCACCTCTTATATAAATATAAGCATCATGAGAATTAATAGCATAACATGAACAAATAATACCTTCAATTAATAAATGAGGATCATATTGGAAAATTTGTCTATCTTTAAAAGTACCTGGTTCACTCTCATCTCCATTTACTATTAAATAAGCAGGATTTGGATGTTCTTCTGGCATTAAAAGCCATTTTGAACCACAAGGAGCTCCACCTCCACCTTTACCTCTTAATCCTGATTTTACAACTTCATCAATAATCTCATCAGGTTTTTTGGAAAAAAGTTTTTTAAGTGAAGAGTATCTACCATGTTGTTTTGCAACTTCTAAAGTATGGGAGTTTGGAATGTCAAAATTTTTACTAACAACTTTTACTAGCATGATTTACATTCCTTTATAAGTTTTTCTAAAGAATTTATATTCTGGTTTTCATGATAAACTCCATTTAATGCAAACATAGGCGCACCACCACAAGCTCCTAAGCATTCTACTTCACTTAAATGAAATTTACCATCTTTGCTAGTTTCTCCAGGTTTTATACCAATAGTATCTTTAATAAACTTTTTAAGTTCTCTTGAACCTCTTAACATACAAGATAAAGTTTTACATAACTCTATATGATAAGTTCCTATTGGTTTTAAATTAAACATAGTATAAAATGTAGCAAAACTATAAACTTCAGCAGGTGATTTGTTTAATCTTTTTGCAATGTAAATCATAGCTTCGGGACTAATCCATCTTATTTGTTCTTGTACTAACCATAAAGCAGGCAATAAGACACAGTTTGAATTTGGATATTTTTTTAAATGTTTTTGAAATTTTTCTTCATTTTCTTTTGTATATTCAAAATTTTTCATTATCTATCAAACTCCCCTGCAATAAAATTCATACTAGCCATAGTAACAACACTATCTGCTAACATTGAATTTGTAACTATTTTAGAATAAGCTGCAAGTGCATAAAAACATGGTGGTCGACATTTAATTTTATAGGGTTTACCAGAACCATCACTAATAACATAAAAACCAAGTTCTCCATTACCTGCTTCAGTGGCACTATAATATTCCCCCTTAGGCACTTTAATACCTTCAAATGTAAGTTTAAATTGATTCATTAAACCTTCAATATTACCATATACATTTTTTTTGTGTGGTAATATGATATCTGGTCTGTCTACATTTATAGCCCCATTTGGTAATTCTTTCATTGCTTGTTTAATGATTTTTATACTTTGTCTCATTTCTTCAAATCTAAGCATAACTCTATCATATACATCACCACAAGAACCAACAACAACATCAAAATCAAAATTTTCATAACCATAATATGGCTTATCTTTTCTTATATCATAAGCAATTCCAGATGCTCTTAAATTTGGTCCAGTTATTCCTGCATCTAGTGCAAATTTAGAGTCAATGACCCCTACATTTTGAGTTCTATCTAAAAATATTTTATTATGCTCTATTAAAGACAAAGAATCATGTATCGCAGTTTCAACTTCTTTTAAAACTTCACTTAAATCATGAGCAAAACCATCATATAAATCAAATTCTAAACCCCCAATTTTAGTATAAGTATTTGTAAGTCTAGCACCTGTTAGTTTTGAAAGTAAATCATAAGCTTTATCTCTTGGTGCAAATAAATACCAAAAATTTGTAAGTCCTCCTAAATCAACTAAATTAGCACCATTACATACTAAATGATCCATGATTCTATTTAATTCACCTATAATTATTCTAATAAATTTAGCCCGTGGAGTTATATCTATGTCTAACATTTCTTCAATTGTTTTACAATAACCAATATTATTTAAAATTGCCGAACAATAATTAAGTCTATCTGTATAAGGTACAATTTGTGAGTAGGTATGAGTTTCGCAGGATTTTTCAAAACCTCTATGTAAATATCCTATTTCTGTTACACAGGCTTTTATACTCTCACCTTCCATGGCAACAAAGTTTCTTATAGTTCCATGTGAAGCTGGATGAGAAGGACCCACATTTAAGAACATTAATTCTTCAAGTTCTTGTTCATCATATCCGTAAGATTTTAATAAAGGAGTCATTTCATCCATTAAATCTTCAGTATGTGTACACAGTTGACCTTTAGTAATTTCGTAATCTTTTCTTAAAGGGTAACCAACAAACTGATGATGATTTAAAACTCTTTTTAAATTTGGATGATTTATAAAAGAAATACCATATTGATCAAAGGCTTCTCTTTCTGCCCAATTAGCTGAATAAAATAAATCATATATTGAGGTAACTGCTAGTTTATCATCATCTATAAATGCCTTTATTATTAAATACTTTTTAAAATCTTTATGTCGTAATATATAAACTATTGCAAATCTACTTTGTGTTACATCTGGATATTCTAAATAATCAATTACTGTTATATCTAATAAAATATTATAATCATCTTCGTTTTTAAGTTTTGTAATAGTATCTCTTATTTCAATAGGCTTAATAAGCATATCACTTTTAAGCATCTAATATTCCTTTATATTTTTTTACTCTATCAACTAATATCGAATCATTTTGTGCCTTTTTTTGTATATTCATAATAGCATCTAATACAGCTTCAGGTCTTGGTGGACAACCTGAGACATACTCATCAACGGGAATAATTTCATCAATTCCTTGTAAAGTAGTATAATTATCATAAAAACCGCCACTACAAGCACATGCTCCCATAGATATAACCCACTTTGGTTCACACATTTGATCGTATATTTTTTTTAAAATAGGAGCTTGTTTATAAGATATCGTTCCTGCAACTATTAATAAGTCTGCTTGTCGTGGTGAAAATCTTACAACCTCTGCCCCAAACCTTGATATGTCATATTTAGAAGCAGCTATGCTCATAAATTCAATTCCACAACAAGCTGTTCCAAAAACCATAGGCCATAAAGAATAAGATCTTGACCAGTTAACTGCTTCATCAAGTCTAGTCGTAACTATTGTGTCACCTAACCCAGCCTCTACTCCTAATCCCATGATAATGCCTTTTTTTTGTAAATATATATTAAACCTGAAAATAATAATCCCATAAACATGAACATTTCAAATAAACCAAAATATCCAAGCTCTTTTATATTAACTGCCCAAGGAAACATAAAAATAATTTCTACATCAAATAAAACAAATAAAATTGCTACTAGATAAAATTTAATAGAAAATCTTATATTTGTATTTCCAATTGGATTAGAAACACCACTTTCATAAACAGTATTTTTTAGTTTATTGTTTTTATTGTTTGGTCCTACAAATTTTGACAATAAAAATAAAGCTACGAGTGAGAAACCAATTATGACAAATATAATAGAGGATAATACTAGTTGTGTTGAC
Organism: Arcobacter sp.; assembly: GCA_016744485.1. GTDB lineage: Bacteria > Campylobacterota > Campylobacteria > Campylobacterales > Arcobacteraceae > BB30. Next base: position 6,883 of record JADGEG010000076.1, read on the forward strand.
ATAAAAAATCCATATGTTAAATTAAAGATATTATACTATAAGTTTGATACATTAATATAGCGAAATGTCATTTTAGCTTAAGTAGTATTTTAAAGTGTGAATAAATGTAATGTATTTAAATAAAAACTGTTCTAAGAAAGCTTCTTTAATAATATAATTAGTTTTTTGCATACTTAAAAGCTTTAATGCATTCTTTTATATTTAGATTGTTTATTATTACTCAATAATTAAGTATTAAAAAACACTAATTATCTTATTTAATGCTTTTTCTAACTCTTCTTGTGGTAAAGCACAATTTAATCTAAAAAAGTTATTTCCTTCTTTCCCAAAACTTGTTCCATCATTTAAAGCAACTTTTGCATCATTTAAAAGTTTATGTTTATTTTCTTCATGTGTATTATTTAGTTTGTTAAAGTTTAGCCATAATAGATATGTGGCTTCTGGTTTGACAAATTCTATTTTTGAATTATGGTTTTTTAAAAAAGAATATGTAAAGTCAATATTATTTTGTAAGTATTTTTTTAATTCTTCTAACCAAGAAAGACCTTTTGTATAAGCTGCTTCATGTGCTACGAAACCAAATAAATTAACCGAATTAACTTCTCTTTTTATAGAAACTTTATCAAAGGCTCTTTTCATACTTGCATTATGACAAATAGCATAAGCACAATTTAATCCAGCTATATTAAATGTCTTTCCAGCTGAGTTTAGTGTTAGAGTTATATCTGCAATTTCTTCTGACACAGAAGCTATGGCAGTGAATTTTTTAAATACTAAATCAGCATGAATTTCATCTGAGATTATTTTAATATTATGCTTAAGACAGATATTTCCTAAAGCCTCTAATTCTTCTTTATTCCATACTCTTCCTACTGGATTATGTGGTGAGCAAAGTACAAATATCTTTGTTTTTTTTGTAATTTTTTTCTCTAAATCTTCCAAGTCCATAGTGTAATAACCATTATTATTTTTTAATGGATTTGTTACTAATACTCTATTGTTATTTTTGATATGATTAAAAAGTGGATAATAAACTGGTGTTTGAAGTATAACTTCATCACCTATAGCACTAAATGCCTCAATAGCTGAACTATAAGCAGGGACAACTCCATTTACAAAACTTAGATATTCTTCTTTTATTGTATAATTATGCTTGTCTTTCATCCATGAAATAACAGAGTTTATAAGAGTTTTTGTAGGTCTAGTGTATCCAAAAATTCCATGGTTAATTTTCTCATTCATAGCATCTATTATGCAAGAAGGTGTTTTAAAATCCATATCAGCTACCCATAAAGCTTGTAAGTTTTTGTAATCTCCAAAATAAGCATCTGTAAAATCATGCTTTAAACAAGAGGTATTAGCTCTATTAATTATTTCATCAAAATTATACATTTTTATTCTTTGTTTTAAATTTTTTCAACATTATAGCAAATAAAATACAAAATGAGTAATACAATACTCTGTAAACTAAAGATAGTTTATTGTAGTTTAAGTGTAAGTTTTATTGATAATATTTATATTTTTTTCACAAATTCACATTTTATATATATAGAAGTACCATTTATCTTTCCTTCAATATGACCTTCAATATTAGACAACTTAATATTTTTTACAAGTGTACCTCTTTTTGCAAGAATATGAGAACCTTTAACATTTAGGTCTTTTAATATACTTATAGTATCACCTTTATTTAAAATATTTCCATTGGCATCCTTTTTATTATCTTCTTTATTTTTTCCATTATCATTAGAAATAAGTTTATTTGCCCAAGTTTGAATATCATCTTCAAGATAAAACATATCTAATAAATCTTGGGCATCTCTAAAAACCACTTCTAAAGCAGTCTAAATAATTTCCAACTTGTTTTTTTAAATTGTATCTGATTTTTAATATCAATTTTATTACAAATCT
>JADGEG010000247.1 GCA_016744485.1 Arcobacter sp.
ATGGATGTTCATCCAGCAGCAACTATAGGAAGAAGAGTTTTTATAGATCATGGTATTGGTGTAGTTATTGGTGAAACAGCTATTGTTGAAAATGATGTTTTAATTTATCAAGGTGTAACCTTAGGTGGTGTTTCACTTAATAAAGGTAAAAGACATCCTACAATTAAAAAAAATACAGTAATAGGAAGTGGGGCAAAAGTTTTAGGTAATATTACTATTGGTGAGAATTCAAAAATTGGAGCAAATTCTGTAGTAATTTGTGATGTTCCTCCTAATAGTACAGCAGTTGGAGTACCTGCAAAAATAATTAAAAAAGAAGATACAAATGGTAAGTTAAATCATGCGGATTTACCTGATATTAATAAAGAAATGTTTGAATATTTATTAAAAAGAGTAGCAATTTTAGAACATCATATAAATAAACATGATGGCATTGATTTAAGTTCTAAAGATTATGATTTGGAGTGTGTGTATAAAAAATTTATACAAGCTATGAATTCTATTAAAAAATGATTTATGAATTAGTAATATTTGGACTTATTACAGGACTTGTTTCTGGCTTTTTTGGAGTTGGTGGAGGAATAGTCTTAATTCCAATGTTACTTTTTTCAGTTTTTTCGATGAAAGAATCCATCTCAATATCAATTATGCAAATGGTATTTAGCTCAACTTTTGGGACTTTTTTAAATGCAAAAAAACAGCTCAACATTGCAGTTGATGGATTAATGCTTGGTTTTGGTGGATTTATTGGTGGGTTTTTTAGTGCTTTTATTATCTCATTTTTTTCAAGCAAAACTTTACAATATGTATTTATTGTAATTTTATTACTTTCATTTTTAAAAATATTTCAAACACCTGCTGTTCATGATAAAGAAGTTAAAGTACATTCGAAATTTTTTTTAATTTTTATTGGTCTAATAATTGCTATGATTGCTATGAGTATAGGAGTTGGAGGTTCTGTTATGTTAACTCCCATACTAATAGGCTTTATGCACTATAATTTAAAAACAGCTACAAGTCTTAGTTTGTTTTTTATTATGTTTTCTTCAATTGCAGGTTTTATTTCTATGACATATAGTGGACAAATGTTATTTAATGAGGGTTTTATTGTAGGAAGTGCTTCTTTACTCGGCGTTTATTTTGGTATAAAACTGAAAAATATAACAAATATAAAATCTTACAAAAACTATATACTTTTTTTATATACTATTACTTTATGTTCAATGCTTCTAAAATTAATTTAAGTAGTTTATTATCATTTAATTATTACACAATTGTCTTTCACAAGTTTTACCATCATCATTTATAATCATAATAAATAAATTTTTAATAATCTCCAATCGAATTAATTATAAGCATCAAATATTTCTTTTAATTTATTTAAAAATAATTTAATATTTGTAAAATCATTTCTTAATATTGGAAGAGTAAGATTACTTACATTTTCTCCATGAGCAATTTTATGTCTAGTACTAACAATATTATTTATTGAATCAATAATATCTTCAAAATTATCTAATTCTTTTAAACAAGTAACAATATATTCATCAATATTTACAAATATAGGTCTTATTGAACACCATTTTGCATTTTGTATATCTCTCATAGATTTTATATTTTTTTACAATCATGACTATTGCAATGAGTAGAAGTCTTATAATCTGATATTAAATTTTGTATAGTTTTTTCAAGATATCCTGATTGTAATACACAAATATGATTATACAAATGAGACTCTAATTCTTCATCATCTAAATTGGAAAAATGATATTGTAGTAAATAATTAATTTTACCTTCCATAATTTACTTACCAAAAAGTTGTATAGTAATTTCACATCTACCTTTAATGTTATCACCTTGAGAGGCTCTAGATTCCCAATAATGACTAAAAGCATAACCTTCATCTGATATGTTATTTTTTAATTCATTAATTTTAATTACTAAGAAATTATCAGTTTTTGTTTCCAAATAATCAAGATTATGAGCAATACCTACTAAGATTGAATCTAAAAGCTGGGTATTTACTCTATTACTACCATTTAAACAAATATGTTCTTTAGGGCATCTCTAAAAACCACTTCTAAAGCAGTCTAAATAATTTCCAACTTGTTTTTTTAAATTGTATCTGATTTTTAATATCAA
>JADGEG010000248.1 GCA_016744485.1 Arcobacter sp.
CAATATAATAAAATTTTATCGATTAATAATAAAAAAGCTTTACATTAATAAAAATTTATTATATACTTCTTACCATAAAGAATATAGAAAAGGAATTAATATAAAAGCTATTAGATCAATAAAAGCACCAAGTGCAATAGGACCATATTCACAAGCTGTAGAGAAAGATGGTTTCATATTTGTATCAGGACAATTACCAATTGATGAAAACACTGGTGAATTTGCTGGATTAGATATTGTTTCACAAGCAAAACAATCTTTAGAAAATACAAAATATATTTTGCAAGAAACTGGTTTAGAAATGAAAAATATTATTAAAACAACTATTTTATTAAAAAATATTGAAGATTTTTCTCTTGTTAATGAAGTCTATGCAAAATATTTTGAAGCTCCATATCCAGCAAGAGCAAGCTATGAAGTATCTAGATTACCAAAAGATGCTTTAATTGAAATTGAATCAATTGCAAAAAAATAATAGTATGAATACAGAATCATTTTAGTATAGATGGAGAGAAAATGAAAAAAGATATTATTATTGTTGGTGGGGGTTGTATAGGTCTTATGTCAGCTTATTGCTTATTAAAAAGTGGAAGAAATATCACAATTATTGATAAAGGAGATCTCACTGATGGTACATCTTTTGGAAATGCTGGTTTATTATCTGCATTTAAAAAAGCACCTTTAAGTTCCCCCGGTGTGATACTTGATACTTTAAAATTAATATTAAAAGGAGAATCTCCCGTAAGTGTCCATCCTACATTTGATTTAAATTTATATAAATGGCTTTTAAAATTTGTGGCAAATTCAACAGAAGCTAAATTAAAAAAAACTCTTGCTTTATTTGAAAGATATGGACAAATTAGTTTAGATATGTATGAAACGATGATTAAAGAAGATGGCATGGATTTTTATTTTTGTAAAGATGGTCTTTTAATGATTTATACAGAAGAGAAAACTTTTGATGAAAAAGTTTTACACTGTAATGACAAAAATGCATATGAAATACTTTCAAAAAAGCGAACCAAAGAGTATATGCCAATACTAAATGAAAAAGTTATTGGATCTATACTTTTAAAAGAAAATGGACATATAGATCCTGGTGAGTTTATGTTTGAATTACAAAAATATCTTGAAAAAAAAGGTGTAGAATTTTTATTAAATGAAAAAGTAGATAAATTAGAATTTAAAGGCTCTAAAGTTAGTAAAATTAATACTAATAATAATTCATATGAAGCTGACACTTTGATTTTATCCACTGGAGCTGATGATAAGTTAGCAAAACAGGCTAAAAATAAATTCATGATGACCCCTGCAAAAGGTTATAGTATAACTTTTAAAATGCCTGAAGCTTTAAAACCAAAGACTTCTGCTTTATTTGCAGATCTATTTATTGCAATGACTCCAAGAAGAGATACAGTAAGAATTACTTCAAAACTAGAACTTGGTACTACAAATCCAAATGTTATTAAAAAACAAATTGATAGTATTCATAAAAATATTGATTTATATACAAATTATTTTGAAAAAGAAAATATCATTGAATGGGCAGGTTTTAGACCTTTAACTCCAAATGATATACCAATCATTGGTTATGATGAAAAGTATAATAATCTTGTACATGCAACTGGACTTGGTTGGTTAGGTATTACCTTTGCTCCTGCTATTGGAAAAATAGTAAATGATATAATTACAGTTGATAAAAAAAATACAACAAATGTAGATGTTTTATTGTTTTCAGCTTTTTATCAAGGCTAAATATTAACTAAATTATAGTACAAGGAAAAATAAATTTTTTTATTATATATAAAATAATAGCGATAAATTAGAATGAAAAGGATTTATAGTGGGAAAAATTACATTAAATAAAAAAAATTTATTTCATAATTTAAATTTGATTTCACAAAAAGCTGGTTGCAAAGAAAAAGTTTCAGTAGCATTAAAAGATAATGCTTATGGTCATGGTCTCTTAGAAATATCTCAATTAATCAGTGAATTTGGCATTAAAAAAGCTGTTGTTAGAACACTTGATGAAGCTATAAAGATAGAAGAATTTTTTGAATATATTTTAATACTTGCTGATAATAATATTACTAGGTATTCAAACTCTTTTCATATTGCATTAAACAGTTTTGAATCTATAG
>JADGEG010000077.1 GCA_016744485.1 Arcobacter sp.
TACAACAAATATTATAGAATCGGTACATCGTCAATTTAGAAGTTTAACTAAAACAAAAGGTGGATTCCCAAACAATAATAGCTTACTAAAACTACTTTTGATAGGTATTCAAAATGCTGATAAAAAATGGACAATGCCAGTAAGAAATTGGAGTTTAACAATTTCTAACACTAGAAGTATTCCATTTATTTTGTTGTTCTTGTTTAAATCTATCCAACCATCTATAAACAGTTCTTGTTGATTTATTGAATATTTTACATATTTCTTTTACAGTTATTTCATAATTACTTAAAAGTATAGCTTTAGCTCTTTGTCTTATTTGCAATGAAGTGTCATTTTTTACTATTTCTTCTAATTCTTAGATTAATTTTAATTTATTACTTATTCCAGAATAATATAACATCTAAAATTATACAAAATATTTATAAACTTTATTTCCATTATTACTATTTTTTCATTAAATCTATTGTAAAACTTTAAATAAAATCCCTGTTGTAATAAAAGATATTAATATTCCATACCCAACTATTGAAGAAGTTAATCTAGGAGCTAAACCTGCCATTGAAGCTACTGCACCAGCTGTTATCATAGGTCCCATCCCTGCTTCCATAATAGATATTATTGAAACATCAGATTCCCAAAAAAATAAGAAACAAAGAGTAAAAGCCAAAAATGGGGATATTATAAGTTTCACACCAAGAGCTGTACTAAAAGGCAAGAGGTCTTTTTTAGGAAGTTTTAATTGAAGTTGTAAACCAACTGCAAATAAAGCAATTGGGACTATTGTTTTTCCTAAATAATTAAATACACTTGCAAGAGTTTCAGGATATGGAATATTAATTAAGCACAAAGCTAATAATAAAGATATAAAAGGAGGAAAAGTTAATACTTTAATTATAATTATTTTAAAAGATGTCGTATTTTTACTTGAGTAGTATGAGGCAATAAATGTTCCAAAAGTAGCCAAAGCAAGAAAAGAACCTAATTGATCATATACAATAACATAAGGCAAGGCACTTTGTCCATAATAAGCATTTATTATAGGAATTCCTAAAAAAGATGTATTCCCCATAATCCCAACAAGAAGAAGTGAACCAGTTATTTCTTTTGAAAAATTAAAACTTTTAGATAAAATCAATATAATAATAGCACTCAAAGTCATAACCATCCATGCTACAATAATAGGAATAATCAAATCAAAAGATATTGTAATTTTAGGTATTTGGTACAAAATCATAGCAGGAAGAGAAATATATATAACAAACTTATTTAAAGTATCAGGAGCATTTGCAGGAAAAATATTTAATTTTCTTAAAAAATATCCTAAAAATATAGATAATATAATTAGAATAAAGTTTTCCATTAATTATTTAAAACTTTATCTAAAGTATATTTTAAATCTTCATCTAAATCCATATTTGATTTCATCCAGTTTAAATATCCTTGATCACTGGATGCTATATCTTGAATATTTTCACCTTTATATTTACCAAATTTAAATGTAGTAATAAATACAGGTGTTTTACTTAAATCTACTAATTTTTCCATTGGATTAAAATCTGGATACATTTCTCTACATTTAAGCACGAGTTTTGATAAGAATAACTTCATAACTAAAACATCTCCTAAGGCATCATGTGCTTTTATTTCCATATTATATTTTTTTGCTTCACTTTTTTCATCTTGATATAAATCAAGTGCATATCGTAAATATTGTAATCTATGAAAGGGTAAATTAGGGTATAAATGTTTTGCACAACGTAAAGTATCAATTAATTGTAAGTTATTTTCAAAACCTTCTTTTTTTATCATATTTAAGTCAAAATTAATATTATGTGCTATTAAATAATTTGATTTATTGTTTAATTCTATAAGTCTTGTATAAAACTTTGTATTGACGGCAAGAGGTTTGTCATTTAACATAGAAGGTATAATGTTATGCACTTCCATAGCTTCTATTTTAATATCTACATCACAAGAACATAATTCATCATAAACTTCAATATCAGCTTTTACATCAACAATCATAGCACCAAATTGTATAACTTTATCTTCACTAGTATTTCCAGTTGTTTCTGTATCAAATAATATATATTTTGGCATGATTTATCCTATGTTTTGTTTTAAGAATTTATTATACTTTTTTTATAATCTAATTTCAAGTACAATTTGAAAAATATAGATTTATTATTTTAAGTTTATATTCTTTTAAGTTTGTTATAATCTATTTTTAAATTAAAAGGATTTTTTTGTGAATATTGAAATATTATTAGCTTTTATTATATCATCGAGCATATTATTAATAATTCCAGGGCCTACCATACTTACGGTTATATCTTATAGTATTTCTCATGGATACAAAGCAAAAATACCTCTTATTTGTGCAGTAACTTTAGGAGATTCAACAGCTTTAATATTGTCATTATTAGGTTTAGGTACACTTTTAGCTTCTTCAGCATTTTGGTTTACTATTGTTAAATATACAGGAGGATTATATCTTATTTATTTAGGAATAAAATTATTTAGATCTGGTATATCTTCAAAGGTACAAGAAAACAATGAAAATACTTCAAGTATAAAATTATTTCTGAATACTTATTTGGTAACTGCTTTAAATCCAAAAGGTATAATATTTTTTGTGGCTTTTTTGCCACAATTTATTAATCTAAATGGAAATGTTACCCAACAATTATGGGTTTTAGCTATTACTTTTGTAATTTTAGCTACTTTAAATGCCACATTTTATGCACTATTTGCAAACAAAGTAAAAAAATTATTAGCATCAAATAAAACACAAAAAATATTTAACTTAATAGGTGGTTCTTTATTATCAGGTGCTGGAATTTGGGCATTAAGTGCTAAAGCACAATAATAGTTGTTGATTTAAACTTTAGGATAGGTATGGAAACACAAATTATTACAGGTGTAAAATATATGATTTTTGCATCATTATTGTTTGCTTTTATGGGAGCAATTGCAAAAGAGTTAAGCTCTTCTATGAATTCAATTGAAATTGTATTTTTTAGAAATGTATTTGGAGTTATTTTTATTTTTTTATCGATATATAAAAAACCTTTAAAGCAAGAAGGTGGTAAATTATACTTATTATTATTTAGAGGAACTATAGGTTTTCTTGCCTTATTGTTTTTTTTCTATAATATTTCAAAAATTCCTTTAGCAGAAGCTATGACTTTTTCTAAAACATCTACAATATTCACAGCTGTTTTTGCATATATTTTTTTAAAAGAACATTTAGACTATAAGGCTTGGATAGGTGTATTTATAGGTTTTATTGGTATACTTTTTATTACACAATTTGATGGAACTGCTTTAAGTAAAACAGATTGGTTAGGTATTCTTTGTGGTGTTGGGGCTGGTTTGGCTTATACATCTATTAGAGAACTTAGAAGATATTATGAAAGTAGAAGTATTGTTTTATCTTTTATGTTAATTGGAACAATAGTACCAATTATTTTAATGATAATTGCAAATTTTTATACACATCCTAGTTTGGATTTTATTTTAGGACAGTTTATCGCACCAAAAATATCTGATTATTTTTTTATTATTTTATTAGGAATTTTCTCAACATTAGCACAAATTTATATGACGAAAGCTTACTCTGTAGCAAAAGCTGGAATTATTGCTACAGTATCTTATACGAATATTATATTTTCTATTATTTTAGGTTTATTTTTAGGAGATAATTTTCCTAATATTATAATTATTTCAGGTATACTTTTAGTTATTCTTAGTGGTTTATTAGTATCATTTAAAAAAGGTTGATTTATGGATATTTCTAATGTGTTATTATGGTTTGTTTTTATTATTTTACTTGCTTGGTTCATACATGATAAATTTGTACAAAGAAAACATCAATTATTGGTTAATTACCCAATAATAGGAAGACTTAGATATCTTTTAGAAGAACTCAGGGAACCTTTTAGACAGTATTTTGGTGATGAAAAATTTTATGAATCAAAAGATAAACTTGATTGGGTATATAAAGCAGCTAGAGACTTACCAAACTATGCTTCATTTTCTCCTGCTCAACCTTTGCCAAAACCAAAATTTATGCTAAGACATGCAACAATTGTTTTAAATGACGATGAAGTTGAACAAGATTTTAAAGTTGTATTTGGTGAAAAAAGAAAATATCCTTTTGTAGCTAAAACAATTATAGGACGAGGAGCTATGAGTGATGGTTCTATTTCTCCTGAAGGAACTAGGGCTTTTGTATTAGGTGCTTTTATGGGTAATTTTCCCGTTAATACAGGTGAAGGTGGGCTTACTTCTAATTTTTTTGTAACACATAGAAGTTACAAAAATAAATGTATGACAATGGTTTATGGAAATGAATACCACAAAAAAATAAAAAATATTATAATGAAGTTATTCAATGGTGCAATGGCTGCTAATGTTTATAGAAAATTAGTTTTTAAAAATGACCCTGAAGCTGAAACTTATGTCTTTGATATGAAAACAAAAATTTTTCATAGACCAAACTGGGAAGCAGATTTTAAGCATTTTCCTAAAGAAGTACCAGAAGATTTACCAGATATTATTTTTCAAATGAGTTCAGGTTTATATTCTGTTAGAGATAAAGAAGGTAACTTTGATGAGAATAGATATAAAAAAGTTATGAGTTTTTGTAAAATGACAGAAATTAAAATGGCACAAGGAGCTAAACAAACAGGTGGTAAACTTGTAGCAGATAAAGTAAGTCCTGCTATTGCTTATTATAGAAATGTTGAAGCAAATAAAGATTTATTTTCTCCAAATAGATTTCCTTATGCAAATAGCATTGAAGAGTTATTTGATTTTATAGGTCGTTTACAAAAACTATCTAATAAACCAGTTGGTATTAAAATAGTTATTTCTGATTACGAAAATATAGAACCTTATGCAAAAGAAATTAAAAAAAGAATTGATGAGAACAATGATGCTTATCCTGATTTTATTTCTATTGATGGAGGAAGTGGAGGAAGTGCAACTGCTCCTATTGAAATGATGGAGCGAATTGGTCTTAATGCTAGAGATGCTGTTTATTTAGTTAATAAAATTTTAGAAGATTACAAAATAAGAAAAGAAGTCAAAATTGTAGCAAGTGGAAAAATATTAACTCCAGATGATGTAGTGATTATTATGGCATTAGGTGCTGATTTTGTTCAAATTGCACGAGGTTTTATGATGAGTGCTGGATGTATTCGTGCAAGATACTGTTCAGGAAGTACAGGAAAAGATTGTCCTGTTGGATTAGCTACACAAAATGTATCAAAAAGAAAAAAATACTTTGTGCATAAACATGCTAAATATGTAAGAGACTATCATAAAAATTTATTAAAAAGTGTTAAAGGTTTATTAGCTGTTATGGGACTTAAGTCTATATCTAATTTGGATAAACATAGAATAATGTTTTTAGATAGAAATTCAAAAGTACATGATAATATTGATAAATTATTTGATAGAAGATTAGATATTGGTAAAGATAAAGAAGACGAATATCATACTATGAAATAAACTATAAAGGAATTTTGTAAATGATTATAATAGCGGGACCTTGTGTATTAGAAGATAGAGACACAGTATTTAAAATTGCTCAAAAATTAATGCCCTTAAATGAAGATAAAAAAATAGATTTTTATTTTAAAGCATCGTTTGATAAAGCAAATAGAACAAGTTTACATTCATATAGAGGTCCAGGACTTCACGAAGGCATAAAGTTATTTGAAGAAATCAAAAAAGAATTTGGATATCAAATCGTAACAGACGTTCACGAAAGTTACCAAGTAAAACCTCTTGTTAATACTGTAGATGTTTTACAAATTCCTGCATTTTTATGTAGACAAACTGATTTATTAGTTGAAGTTGCTAAAACTAATCTTAAAATCAATATTAAAAAAGGTCAGTTTTTAGCAGCAAATTCGATGAAATTTCCTGTAGAAAAAGTACTACAAACAAGAAATGTTAATAAAATTTCCTATGAAAACTCTAAAAAAAACAATATTTGGCTTTGTGAAAGAGGCAATACTTTTGGTTATGGTTCACTAGTAGTTGATATGAAAAACTTGATTCTTATGAAAGAATTTGCTCCTGTGATTTTTGATGCCACGCATAGTGTTCAAATACCAAGTTCAGGTCAAACTACAGGAGGTAACAGTGCTTTTGTACCTCTTATGGCAAGAGCAGCCGCTGCTGTTGGAGTTGATGGATTTTTTTTTGAAACACATACAAATCCAAAAATAGCAAAAAGTGATGGACCAAATATGTTAAATATAGATGAATTATATAAAACAATAAATGATATTTGTACTATACAAGAAGCACTTAAAATTAATTAAAGATTTGTTATAATCGGATTTTATAATATACTAAAGAGGTAAAAATGAAAACAATTGAAGGTAAATTAAATCTTAAAGGTGATGAAAAAATAGCTATCATTAATAGCAGATTTAATCATATAATTACAGACAGGCTTGTTGAAGGTGCAAAAGATTGTTTTATAAGAAATGGTGGAGATGCAAATAATATTGACTTAATATTAGTTCCAGGTGCATTTGAAATTCCATTTGCCTTAGATAAAGTACTAGCTTCAAACAAATATGATGCAGTTTGTTGTCTTGGAGCAGTAATTAGAGGAGATACTCCTCACTTTGATTACATATCTGCTGAAGCTACAAAGGGAATAGCGAATGTAGCTTTAAAATATGCTAAGCCTGTATCAAATGGTCTTTTAACAACTAATACAATTGACCAAGCAATTCAAAGAGCTGGTTCAAAAGCTGGTAACAAAGGTGCTGAAGCTATGTTGAGTATCATTGAAATGTTAAACTTATATAAAGAAATAGGATAAGATTTGGCTACAAGAACACAAGCAAGAGAAAGTGTTATTGGTTTATTATATGCTGTAGATTTAGGTAATGATGGAATAGTTAAATTTATTGATGATATTTTAGAAGAAAAAAAAATAAGAAATAAACAAAAAACATTTGCATTGAAATTATTTAATGGTGTCATTGATAATATGGAAAATATTAATGAGCATATAATATCTCATTTAAAGCAAGGTACACTAAAAGATACAAGTAGTGTGGATAAAGCCATATTAAGACTAGCGATTTACGAAATATTATTTGAAAATTTAGATAAGGCTATTATTATAAATGAAGCAATTGAGCTTTCAAAAAAATTAGCAAGTGATACTGCTCCTAAATTTATAAATGCTCTTTTAGATAAAATAAACAAGGTTTAAGATGAAACTTTGTATATCTTTAGATTTGCCAAGTGCTAAAGAAAATTTACATCTTGTAAACAAAGTAAAAAGCCATGATTTATGGTTTAAAGTAGGTCTACGATCGTATATAAGAGATGGTCAAAGTTTTTTAAAAGATTTAAAAAATATTAACCCAAATTTTAAAATATTTTTAGATTTAAAGCTTTATGATATTCCAAATACTATGGCAGATACGGCTTATGAAATAGCAAAATTTTCTTTAGTTGATATGTTTAATGTTCATGCAAGTTCAGGTGTAACAGCAATGAGCACAGTAATGCAAAGAATAAAAGATATTCCAAATAAACCTTTAGTTTTAGGTGTTACGGCTTTAACATCTTTTAATGAAGAAAGTTTTACTAAGATTTATAATGCAAGTATAAGAGATAAAGTATTGCAATTTGCACAAGATTCAAAAATAAGTGGGCTTAATGGTGTGGTTTGTTCAGCTTATGAAAGCTTAGATATTAAAAAAAATGTAGCTAAAGATTTTGTAACTTTATGTCCAGGTATTAGACCCTTTGGTGAGGATACAAAAGACCAAAAAAGAGTTGCTAATATTGAATTTGCAAAAGATAATGATATAAATTTTATTGTTATTGGTCGTCCAATTTACCAAGCAAAAAATCAAAACTATATAGTAAATAAAATCTTAGAAAAAATTAAATAATTTAATATAAAGAGTTTATTATTAAAAAAAAACTGAAAAGATTTATAAAACAAAAGTAGCAGATGATTTTAATAAAGCTTATGAACTACTTCATGGTTTAAATCCTTGTGTTACTATTTTTGGAAGTGCTAGAACAAAAGAAGATAACACCTATTTTCGTTTAGCTAAAAAACTGGCTTTTAATTTAGCTAAAAATGATATAAATATTATAACAGGTGGTGGTGGTGGTGGTATAATGTTAGCATCAAATAAAGGTGCTTATGAAGCTAAAAACTCTGAATCTATTGGTTTAAATATTTCTATTCCAAATGAACAAGAAATCAATTCTTTCACTACAAAAAATATGATGTTTAATTATTTTTTCTCAAGAAAATATATGCTTATTAAATATTCTTATGCTTGTGTAATTTTTCCAGGTGGTTTTGGAACTCTTGATGAATTGTTTGAAGTTTTAACTCTTACTCAAACTGGTAAATTAAATAAACTTGGATGTAAAATATTTTTAGTAGGTTGTGAATACTGGAAGGATTTGTTAAAGTTTTTTGAAACATCTTTATATAAAGAGGGTATGATAAATAAAGCAGATTTAGATTTAATTACTTTAAGCAATGATATTGATTTTATAGGACAAAAACTTATACAATATAAATTCTAAAATAATAATTATATACAAAAATTAATTGTTTATATAGTAATAAAAATACTTAAATGTAAAATTAAATTATCTAAACAAAAAGATT
>JADGEG010000249.1 GCA_016744485.1 Arcobacter sp.
ACAAAAGATAAGATAAGGCGTGGTTTTCATGCGCATAAGAATTTAAAACAAATTGCTATTTGTGTTAAAGGTTCTTGTAGATTTTTACTTGATGATGGAGAGTATAAAGAAACTGTACTTTTAGAAACACCAAATAAAGGATTGCTAATAGATAAAATGCTTTGGCATGAAATGTATGACTTTAGCTCTGATTGTGTGCTGATGGTTTTAGCAGATGATTATTATGATGAGAGTGATTATATAAGGGATTATGATA
Source organism: Arcobacter sp. (assembly GCA_016744485.1). Taxonomy (GTDB): domain Bacteria; phylum Campylobacterota; class Campylobacteria; order Campylobacterales; family Arcobacteraceae; genus BB30. The sequence goes on from JADGEG010000249.1 coordinate 257, forward strand.
AGTTTTTAAAAGAAGTAGAAAATGATTCATAAATTATCAGATGTTCAGTCGTCTAATATAGGAAAAGACACAAATATATGGCAATATTGTATAATATTAAAAGATGCAAAAATAGGAAACAACTGCAATATTAATTCAAATGTATTTATAGAAAATGATGTCCAAATTGGCAATAATGTTACAATTAAATCAGGAGTTCAAATTTGGGATGGTATAAATATAGAAGACAATGCTTTTATTGGTCCAAATGTTACATTTACAAATGATTTAAAACCCAGAAGTAAGGAATATCCAAAAGAGTTTTTAAAAACCACAATTAAGAAATCAGCTTCAGTCGGAGCTAATAGTACAATAGTAGGTGGTATTACAATAGGTAAATATTCAATGATAGGTGCAGGAAGTGTAGTGACAAAAGATGTTGAGAATAATGAACTTTGGTATGGAAATCCGGCTCTTAAAAAGGGCTATGTTTGTAACTGCGGTAATAAAAGTGATGAAAATTTAGTTTGCACTAGCTGTAAGGGGGGGGGTAAATAGTCATTTTGCCTTAATGGCAGCATGATTATTTGCATAGCAGGAAAAAATGATATAGCAGTAGAAATATTAAAATATTTATTAAGTGAAAGTGTAAGTAAAAATGAAATTATAGTTATTTCAAATAAAACAGATAATGAAAGTGATAATTGGCAAAGGTCATTATTAAAATTAGCAAAGGAGGAAAAAATTAAAATAGTAAAATTAGAAGAAGCTTACAATATTGAGAACTTATTATTTTTATCACTTGAATTTGATAAAATAATAAAACCTTTAAAGTTTAATACAAAAAAACTTTTTAATATTCATTTTTCCTTATTACCTAAATATAAAGGTATGTATACATCTATAATGCCTATTTTAAATAACGAAACATATAGTGGTGTAACATTTCATAACATAGATAAAGGTATAGATACAGGAGAAATTGTTGTACAATCTATTTTTAAAATAGATATTATGGATAATGCTAGAAGTCTATATCATAAATATATAAAAGAAGGTATTATTTTAGTAAAACAATGTGTTGATAAAATATGTGAAAAGAAATATCTAGAATGTATAGTTCAAGACTATACATTATCAACATACTATTCAAAGAGTGCAATAAATTTTGATAATATCTATATTGATTTATGTCAAACTTCTATTTCAATACACAACCAAATAAGAGCATATAATTTTAGAGAATATCAAATTCCGAAGATATTCAATCATCAAATTATTAGTTCTAAAATTTTAAATTCATCTTCAAGTGATAAAGTTGGTAAAATACTATATGAGAATGATATTTCGTTTGTGATAAGTACTATTGATAAAAATTTAGTATTATATAAAGATAAAGTGAAAGATATGTTTTTAGCTTGTGAAAATAATTCAATTGAATTAGTAAATAGATTGATACAAATTCCTAATATTATTGATGTTCAAAACCAAGAAGGTTGGTCTGCTTTAATTATTGCTATTTATAACAATAATAAAGAAATAGTTAAAAATTTAATTATAAATGGGACAAATTTATCAATAACTAACTTTAAAGGTACAACACCTTTAATGTATGCGAAAAGTGCATATATTAAACATGGCGATGATAATATTATTAAATTACTTATTAGTTTAGGTGCTAATGTATATGAAGAAGATTATAAAAATAAAAATGTATTAGATTATTGCATAGAAAACAATGAGTTAAATGCTTTAAAAGTAATTGAGGAAAATATAAAATGATTCCATTTTTAGATTTAAAAAAGATTAATCTTCAATACAAAGAAGAATTAATCAAAGCTTGTACAAAAGTAATCAATAGTGGCTGGTATATACCTGTCTC
>JADGEG010000250.1 GCA_016744485.1 Arcobacter sp.
GTATATTTTTCTATATAATTATAAAAATATTTTCCAAATTGACCATAATATTTTTTTCTAATAAATAAATACAAAAGTACTATGATGAATAATACTGAAACAATAATTGGTATGCTATCAGCATATAGATAAATTAAATAGCCTATGGGAATTATGAGAGCAATAGAAAAAGCAAATAACGCATAAAAAGATAAAACTGTGACAAAAATCAAAAATAGAATACTACGCAAAGTATTTTCATCTATATAGTCTATTGGTACACCAATATCTAAAAAAGCAAAATAAAAATAACTGTAGTATAAAGTTATAACTAACGCAGACAAACTAGGTAAAAAGAAAGTATTATTTTTTAAAAATTTAATTAATATTTTAAATTCACCAGTATCTGCAGAGTGTTTTGTATTTATATAATACCAAGTTCTTGTTAAATTTTGATATTCTACATAATTATCATTTTTTATTACATAACATATAACTTTTAAACTATCAGCATCTTTTCGTGAATATTTTAATGTTATTTCATCTAAATTTAAAACATATTGTTCATAATTTTTTTATTTCGCTATCAACATCATATTGGAAATTTCTTAATTTGCTATGATTGAAATTATTTTATCTTTAGTTCCTTAAAAGGGAATTTAATATATACTTCCATTATGAACATAGTTAGCAAAAGAACACTTATTAAATTTTATGAGTTATGTCCAAAAACTAAAACAGCTTTGGAAGTTTGGCACTCTGATGCACGTAAAGCTGATTGGAAAACTCCAAGCGATATAAAGCAACTATATTCATCAGCATCTTTTTTAAAAGATAACAGAGTAGTGTTTAACATAAAAGGGAATGATTTTAGGCTTATAGTCTATATAGACTATCCAAGGAAAATTGTTCGTATTAAATTCATTGGAACACATAGCCAATATGACAAAATAAATGCGCAGGAGATATAACTATGCAACTAAAACCTATAAAAAATGAACATGAGTATGATTTAGCACTAAATAGGGTTGATGAACTTATGAATATTTCACCTGAAATTGGAGCTACTCAAAGTGATGAACTTGAAGTTCTTGTTATGCTAATTGAGAAATATGAGGAGCAATATTGGCATATTTCTGACCCTGATCCAATAGAAGCAATAAAAGTCAGAATGGAACAGATGCATTTAAAACAAAAAGACCTTGTTCCTTATATTGGTAACAAAAGCAAAGTTTCAGAAGTCCTTAATAGAAAAGTAGCACTTTCATTATCTATGATTTCAAAATTGGCAACTGGTTTACAACTTCCTCTTGAAGCATTGATACAATTACCAAAAAAGAATGTAGCTTAATAAATTTACTAAAAAAAAATTACGCTAGTAAAACAAAGTTTAAAACACCATGCTAACTCAATTTTTTAGATAATCTATATTAGTACTTTTCAATAAACTTCGTTATGTTTACCAACATTTAAAAACACAATATCTTCATCTGTAATGAGAAGCTCTAAAACTATTCTATAATTCATAGATATTGAAACTGAATGATACTCCCTTAAATTACCTTGTAATTTATGTAACCTAAGTGAGGGGTGATGTGGATTTACTTTTAAAAACAATAGAGTTTTTTTATATTTTTCTTTTAAATCATAATGTTTTTTTAAAAAAGTTTTTTCTTTTTTTATGTAAATATCGGTTAAAATCAGTTTATACACTACAATTTCTCTAAATGCTTTTCTAACTCTTCATCTGATGAAATAGTTTTATAGTTACCATTTTCTATATCTTTCATAGTTTCTAAATAATCTCTATCAAGCTCCAGCTCCCTTAGTCTATCATAACGCTCAAAATCAATCACTATGTATTTTGGTTTACCTCTAAAAGAAATTATAGCTTCATCATTTTCTTTTAACTCACTACTTAATGCTTTTATACCTTGTACTTTTAAATCATTTGCGCTTATCATATCATATCATATCCTTAATCGTGTTGTTTATAACATTAAAAACAACATTAGATTAAAATAAGCTAATCATCACTTGTTAATTTAATGATATTTAGATAAAAGACTTTTTTATAATCTCAAAGTACTAATGGCAAGCTTATGGTAAGTATATATCGGTTTAAGAC
>JADGEG010000078.1 GCA_016744485.1 Arcobacter sp.
AGAAAAGACATAAACCATATTATTTTACTTGGATATCAATATACTATTAATAATGATGATGATGACACTTTAAACCTAGAATATATATATACAAAAAATTATTCAAATCAAGATGCTTACAAATATAAAATAAATAAACTATCTTTAAGGTATATTAAAAGTATATCTTGGTAAAATAATTTTTAAAGGAGTTAAATATGAGTACTTTATATAAAAAAATAATTTTGTTACTTGTCTTATTTATTACAAGTGTTGCTTATGCAAATGTTGCTAAGGTTGTAGCTTTACAAGGTAAAGTAAATGTAATTAGAGATGGTAAATCATTTTTTATCACAAAAGTAAGTAAAATAGAAAAAAAAGATCAAATTGAAACTACAAAAAATTCAAAACTTCAATTACTTTTTGAAGATAAAACTATTATATCAATAGGAAATAATTCTATATTTAAGGTTAATGAATATTTATTTGATGAAAAAAATAAAAATGTCAAAGCAGAATTTTCTATGTTTAAAGGTGTTTTTAGAACTATTACTGGTAAAATTGGAAAAATTGCTCCTAAAAAATTTATTTTAAAAACAAAAACTGCTTCTATTGGAATAAGAGGTACTCAAATTATTATGAATATACAAAATAATAAAGAAGATATATTTTGTACTGAAGGTAAAATTTATGTTAAGGGGTTTAAAACCAAAAGAGGAGTTATGATTAGTGAGGGTAACTTTGTAACAATTAATCCTGCCAATATTAAATTGAAAGTTAAAAAAATCAAAAAAAATGATTTATATAAAATAAATCAAAATATTTCTTTTTCATCAAATATACTAATTGATGATATTTCTTTAACTAAAAAGAAAGAACAAGGTCAAAAGAAAGAACAAGGTCAAAAGAAAGAACAAGGTCAAAAGAAAGAACAAGGTCAAAAGAAAGAACAAGGTCAAAAGAAAGAACAAGGTCAAAAGAAAGAACAAACAAAACAAAAAATAGTTAATCAAAGCTCAATCAAAAAAATTTATAATGAAAAAATAAATAATAAACCAGACAATCAACCAGAGAATAAACCAGAGAATAAACCAGAGAATAAACCAGAGAATAAACCAGAGAATAAACCAGACAATCAACCAGAGAATAAACCAGAGAATAAACCAGACAATCAACCAGAGAATAAACCAGAGAATAAACCAGACAATAAACCAGAGAATAAACCAGACAATAAACCAGACAATCAACCAGACAATCAACCAGACAATCAACCAGACAATCAACCAGACAATAGTACAAACACAAAAACATTAAAAGATTACTTTAATTATAATAATTCACAATCTACATACAAAGGTAATTTTAATAATAATTCTTATCATAAGGATAAACAATATATAAAAACATCTGATGAAGATAAGCATGAAATACATCAAAACACAGGTATTGAAATGAATATTGATTTAGGTGCAAAAACTAATGAAATTAGTCAAGGAAAAGTTAATTTAAATGAATATAATCAAGATTATTTAAATTTTAAAGGTTCTGTTAATAGAAATAATTCTAGTTTAAATTTAAAAGGAGAAAAAGGCACTACGGGTAGTGGTAGTGGTACTTTTTATGGTGCAGGAGCAAATAAGATAAAAGGTAACATTGATTTTGAGAAAAAAGATTTTGTAAAAAATAAGACATCTACATATAATGATACTACAGATGTCAAAATAAAAGGTAAATTTGAAGCCAACAAACAACCATAAAGTTCTAATCTTAATGTAATGAAAGGAGCTTAGTTTAACTATACTCTTTTCATTATTTAAATTTAAAATTTGTCAAAGATTTTTTTTAGTAAATTTTAGATAAAATATTTGCCTTATCTATACAATAAAGGATTAATATGGATTGGGGTAAAGTAATTTATATATTTTTCTCTCTTATGTCATTAACAACAACAGCAGGATTTATATATGAGCCTAATTCTATTGCTTTGTTTTTAGCAGCAGGTGTTAATGTAATATCAACAATTTTAAAAATTGGTGTAAGAAATTTACTAGCTGCTGAACTATTGGCAAGTTCACTTGTAGCAGATTTGCATCTAATTCCTGCTTTTATGGTTCTAATGTTTATAGGAAATGAACCATTAGCAATATCTTTGGCTATTGGTGCAGTTGTTGCAAATATATTTTCAATTGTATTAGCTTTAATTGAAACTGTAAAAAATGATGATAAGGATGATTTTTAATGCTTTATGATCCACTTATAATTGAAAAGAAATGGCAAAATTTTTGGTCGGATAATAATAGCTTTGAACCTTTAAATAATACAAAAAAAAATAAAAAATACATATTAAATATGTTTCCATATCCAAGTGGTCGGATCCATATGGGACATGTACGAAACTATTGTATTGGTGATTGTTTTGCTAGATACTTTAGAAAACAAGATTATAATGTTTTACATCCTATAGGTTGGGATAGTTTTGGACTACCTGCTGAAAATGCTGCAATTAAAAATAAACTTCATCCCAAAAAATGGACTTATGAAAATATAGCTTACATGAGAAAAGAACTAAATTCTTTAGGACTTAGTTTTTCTAAAAAAAGAGAATTTGCAACTAGTGATGAAAATTATACAAAATGGGAACAAAAGTTTATAATAGAAATGTTTGAATCTAAACTTTTATATAAAAAATTAAACACAGTTAATTGGTGTGATGACTGTAATACCGTTTTAGCTAATGAGCAAGTTGAAGATGGTATTTGTTGGAGATGTTCACAAGAAGTAGTTCAAAAAGAAATGTCAGGATATTATATAGCAATTACAAAATATGTTGATGAATTATTAAATGATTTGAAACTATTAGAAAATAATTGGCCATCTCAAGTAATAACAATGCAAAAAAATTGGATAGGAAGAAGTGAGGGTCTAGAATTTACTTTCGAGCTAACAAAAGAATCAAAATATAAGCTAGATAAAAAATTTACATCTTTTAATGTCTTTACAACACGACCTGATACGGTATATGGTATTTCATATGCTGCATTAGCTCTTGAACATCCTATTGTAGAATACTTAGTAGATAATAAATTATTAAATATAAATAAACTACGCAATATTAAAAATATGCAAAAAATATCTTTAAAATCACAAGATAAAACTCCAAAAGAAGGTGTTAGCTTAGAAATAGATGTTATTCACCCCTTAACAGGCGAAAGTATTCCTGTTTGGGTTGCTAATTTTGTCTTGATAAACTATGCAGGTGGTGCAGTAATGGCTGTACCTGCACATGATCAAAGAGATTTTGAATTTGCAAGAGAATATAATATACCAATAAAAGAAGTCATTAAAAATGAGAATAAAAATAGTAATAAAATAATGACTCAAGCATATACAAAAACAGGAACATTAATAAATTCTGCATGTTTTACAGGATTAAATAATATAAAAGCACAAAAAGCTATTATTTATCATTTTGAACAAAATTCTTTAGGTAACAAAACAGTAAATTATAAATTAAGAGATTGGGGTGTATCAAGACAAAGATACTGGGGTGCTCCTCTTCCTTTCGTACATTGTAAAACTTGCGGATTAGTTCCTGAAAAAAAAGAAAACTTGCCAATTACTTTACCAGAAGATATTGAAATAACAGGAAAAGGAAATCCTTTAGACAGTCATAAAACATGGAAATATTGTAAATGTCCAAAATGTGACAATGATGCAATAAGAGAAACTGATACTTTAGATACCTTCGTTCAATCATCTTGGTATTTTTTAAGATATGCAAGTGACCCTAAAAGATGGGATAAAGAAGGAATTTGCTTAGAAGATAGTGACTATTGGATGGATGTTGATCAATATGTTGGTGGAATTGAACATGCAATTTTACATCTTTTATATGCAAGGTTTTTTACTAAAGTATTAAACGACTTTTCTTATACAAACTCCAAAGAACCATTTAAAAAACTATTAACTCAGGGTATGGTTTTAAAAAATGGCTCAAAAATGAGTAAATCAAAAGGCAATGTTGTTGACCCTGATTATATTATAAAAAAATATAGCTCAGATACTGCAAGGCTATTTATAATGTTTGCAGCTCCTCCATCAAAGGAATTAGAATGGAATGACTCAGCTGTTGAGGGTTCATTTAAATTTATCAAAAGATTTTATACTAATGCTTCAAATATAAAAAAAGATAAAGAATATGACTTTAATACAATAGATCATAAGTCTTTAAATAAGAATGAACAACAAGCAAGAAGAAAAGTTTATGAAGCATTAAAAAAATCACATGAAGTGTTTACAAAAACTAATGCTTTTAATACTTTAATTGCTTCATCAATGGAAGCTTTAAATTATTTACAAACTCAAGATAATGATATAATTTGGGCAGAAGGATATTATATATTAACAAATATTTTAGAACCTATTATTCCTCATGTTTGTTGGGAATTATCCACTTTATTATTTAATAGAAAAAACTTTAATGAAAGCATTGAAATGAAAAAAGAAGTTTTTAAGCTTGATACAATAACTTTAGCCATTACAATAAATGGTAAGAAAAGAAATGAAATTAAAGTATCAATAAATACATCAAAAGAAGACATAATTAAACTTGCAAAAGATACTTCACAAAAATGGCTAGAAGGAAAAGAAATAATAAAAGAAATTCTTGTACCAAATAAACTAGTTAATATTGTAATTAAAGGGTAATCGTGTTTAACTTTCGTTTATATAGTTTTTTAAAAATATTATTGTTTCTTTGTATTCTTACTTTTGCTTCTTGCGGGTACAAACCATCTATTAATTATGCTAAAAATGAAATACAAGGAAATGTTTTTGTAGATTTTATAATTGATTTAAAGGATCCTCGAAATTCAGTTCTTATAAAAGATGCTATGAATGAAATTTTAATTCATAATTTTGGTACAAAATTAGTTTTTGATAAAAAAGAAGCCCAAACAATATTAAATGTTAGAATGAAATCTATTTCAATGGAAGAGTTACAGTATGACAAATATGGTTTTAATAAATTATATAAAGCAAAAGTGACCATAGCAGTAATGTATCAAAATAGAAAGAAAATAAAGAGCTTTGATGTTCATGGTGATTATGATTTTGCTATTGATACAAATAGTACAATTACTGATACTAAAAGATTTGAAGCCATTAAAAATGCTTCAAGTAAAGCATTACTTGAACTAATTTCTAAAATTGCTGTTGAGTCTTTAAAAAAATAATTAATATATGATTAATCTAAATTCTTTTTTAAAACATAAAAGTCTTTATTATGATAAAATTGATTATGAAGTAATTAAATTCTCATGGAATGTACTTAAAGTTCATATTAAACTTCCCTTTGTTATTCATATTATTGGTACAAATGGTAAGGGAAGCACAAGTAGATTTTTAGCACATTATTTAAATAAGAAAGACTATAAAGTTTTACATTATAGTTCACCTCATATATTAAAATTAAATGAACGAATATGGGTTAATGGAAGTGATATTCAAGATAAAACACTAGAATTAGCACACATTAGACTTCAAAATTTACTAGATAAAAACTTATTAGATAAGTTAACTTATTTTGAATATATGACTTTATTAGCACTATTTTTAAGTCATGATATGGATTATTTAATTTTAGAAGCTGGCTTAGGTGGTGAATTTGATGCTACGAATGTTATTAAGAATGATTTAACATTAGTTACACCTATAGATTTTGATCATCAAGATTTTTTAGGTAATACTATAAAAGAAATAGCTAGTACAAAGTTAAGAGCATGTGATAAAAAAATGATTTTATCATATCAAGCACATAAAGAAGTTTATGATATAGCATATGATATAAAAAGTAATAAAAAAATTGATATTAAAATTCTAAAAGACTTTAATAAATATAAATTAAAAAAGAAATTTGCTGTATATTTGATGCAAAACCTTCACTTAGCAATTGAAGCTATACATGACTTAAAAATAGATCTTAACTTAGAGTTATTTGAAGATATAGAAATTTTTGGAAGATTTTATCAATTTAAAAAAAATATTATTATAGATGTGGGACATAATGTACTTGCTGCAAAAGCTTTATATGAGGAATTAAAAGACAAAAAAATAATTTTAATTTATAATTCTTATGTAAATAAGAATTATAAACAAATATTAAGTATATTGCAAGCAATTATTAAAGAAATTTTTATTTTAGAAATTCACGATAAAAGAATTGTAAATAAAAAAATACTTATAAAAACTTGTCAAGAATTAAACTTGAATATTAGACAAAATATTTCACTTACACAAGATGAAGAATATTTAGTTTTTGGATCATTTTTAACGGTAGAAAAATTTTTACATATAAATAGGAACTTATGAAAAATAGATTAATTATTACAGTATCAGATGTGAAAGGTACAAAAGCATATAATGTACATCAAATTATCAAAAAATTATTTCTTATTATTGTCTTTAGTATATTACTTATGCTAGTTGGTGGTTTTTGGTTTATTAGTTATTTAAATGAACAAATGGATGATTTTAGAAAAGATAAAGAAAATGAAAAAAAAATCTTAATTAATAGTGAAATAAAATTAAAAAAACAAAATACAGTGTATGCCTTAGAAGTTAAAAATAAAATAAAAGATATAGAAACTCTAAGTTCAAAACTAGATCATATGGAAGAAATTGTTGGTTTAAAAAATAAAGAAGAAACAAAAGAATCGATAACAGAAGAAACATTAAAAAATTTAAATGATGCAATGAGAAGCTATATGTTAAAAATTATACCAAATGGTATGCCATTGGAACATATAAAGATTACATCAAATTTTGGTTATAGATATCATCCAATTCAAAAAAAAAGAAAATTTCATAGAGGTCTTGATTTAAAAGCTAAAATGAATACACCAGTTTTTGCAACAGCTGATGGTGTTGTTTCTTATGTTCAATCAAAAAACATAGGCGATTTTGGAAGAATTATAAAAGTAAACCATAATTATGGTTTTCAAACAATTTATGCACATTTGAATAAAACAAAAGTAAAAATGGGTGATGTAATACGAAAAAATGATAGAATAGGACTTGCAGGAAGTAGTGGAAGGAGTACAGCTTCACATTTACATTATGAAGTACGATATGCTGGAAAAATATTAAATCCAAAAGATTATATCTTATGGAATTTGAATACTTATGAAACAATATTTAAAAAACAAAGGAGAGTAAAGTGGGAATCTTTGGTAAAACTAATAAACGAACAGTTCAAAATGGTGCTACAGTAATTGCACAAGGTACGTGTATAGTTGGTGGAATAAGTACTGAGGGTACCGTTCATATTGATGGTAAATTTGAAGGTGTGATTTTAGAAGCAGATATAATATCAATTGGACAAAGTGGTGAAGTTATTGGTGATATTAAAGCAAATAATTTAATAGTGAGTGGTTTATTTGATGGTAAAATTGATTGTAATGAAATGCATATTTTAGCTGGTGGGAAAGTAATAGGTGAAATGAAATATAATGAATTAATTATTGAAGAAAATGGTAAGTTTGAAGGAAAAGGTGTTAGAAAAAGTTCAAGCTTGACAAGTAGATATAATGAAGTTGAAAATAAAATAAGTAATATAGTAATTAGTCAATCTCCTCAAATTTTGCATGAAAAAAAATCTAAAAAGAATAAACAATAAAATATTAGCTATTTAATTATGCAAAAAGCTATATTTTTAGATAGAGATGGTGTTATTAATCTAGATCAAGGTTATGTATATAAAATAGAAGATTTTGTATTTATAGAAGGAGTTTTTACAAGCTTACAATATTTACAAAAAAAAGGCTATTTATTATTTATAATAACAAATCAATCAGGTATAGGACGCTCTTTTTATACACATGATGATTTTAATAAATTAAATAACTGGATGATTAAAGAGTTTATGACAAATAATATAAAAATAAATCAAATCGAATTATGCCCACATGATCCTAGTGAAAATTGTTCTTGTAGAAAACCAAAAACAAAAATGATAAATAATATTTTAAAAAATTATGATATTGATTTATCTTCTTCGTGGTTAATAGGAGATAAAAATTCAGATATTAAGTGTGCGATAAATGCAAATATCAAAAATACAATTCAGGTACAATCAGGAAAAAAATTTAATCAAAAAAACTCTTTTGCGAAATATACTTGCTCTTCAATCAAAGATGTTATAAATATAATTAAAGTTTAATTAGTAAACAAATATCAAAAAAATTAAACATATAATAAAAATCAAACTATACTATTAAAAATTTATAATCTTGTAAAAGGTTTTTGTCCTAATTGCATTCGTTTGACATCTTTATTATACATTTTCATAAATTTTACCCATTGTTTTTGTATCTTATATTTTGTATAAATTTTTGACAATTTATATAAAATAAATTTTAAACCTGTTCGTTTAGCTCCTAAACCATCCACGATTATTAACTTATATTTATATTTAGATATTTTTTTACAAAAAATATTTGTTAAGCTAGTATCAACAAAAAGAATATAATTATTTTCTAAATATTGTTTTAATTCATTTATTAATATTTGTTGTTCAGCTAAAGATATAATTTTATTAGCAAGCATATACC
>JADGEG010000079.1 GCA_016744485.1 Arcobacter sp.
AAAAGAGCTGCTCAAAATTGTGGTATGCCTTATGTTAATCATAGATGGTTAGGTGGAATGTTAACTAATTATGGAACTATGAAAAAATCTATTAGAAAACTTGAAGTGATTAAAAAAATGAAAGAAGAAGGTCAATTTGATCTTTTAACAAAAAAAGAAGCTTTAATGCTTTCAAGAAAAGAAATTAAATTAGAACTTTATTTAGGTGGAATTAAAGATATGGCTAAATTACCTGATTTAATGTTTGTTTTAGATGCAGTTAAAGAAAAAATTGCGATCTTAGAGGCTAGACGATTAGGTATTAAAGTTGTAGCACCATTAGATACTAACTGTGATCCTGATTTAGTTGATTATCCAATTCCTGGAAATGATGATGCTATTAGATCAATTCAATTATTTTGTAATGAAATGGCAGCAGCTATTAATGAAGGAAAAGCCTTGTTAGCTGAAGAACAAGAGCAAGTTCTTGAAGAAAAAGCTCCTGTTACAGCTGAAGAAACAAGTGAAATAATTGCTGAAGCTGTTTCTGAAAGTAACACAGAAGCTAAAGCTACAACAAAGGAAGCATAATTATGGCAGGAGTAAGTCCAAAATTAATCAAAGAATTAAGATCAATGACTGGTGCAGGTATGTTAGATTGTAAAAATGCACTAAATGAAACTAATGGAAATTTGGATAAAGCTGTTCAAGCTTTAAGAGAAGCTGGACTTGGTAAAGCTGCTAAAAAAGCAGGTAATATTGCTGCTGAGGGTGTTATTGCTATTAAAATAAATGAAGATAATACAAATGCAAGTATGTTAGAGCTTAATGCTCAAACAGATTTTGTATCTAAAAACAAGCAATTTCTTGACTTAACTCAAGAAATTTTAAGCCATGCTCAATCAAATAATATTACAGATTCTAAGTCTTTATTGGAGTCGCATATTAACAATATGGAATTTAATGAATTTTTAAATGGTAAAATTGCTACAATTGGTGAAAATCTAGTTGCAAGAAAATTAAGTTCTGTATCATCTGATGTAGTAAATGCTTATGTTCATACAAATGGTAGAGTTGGTGTTTTATTAGCAGCAACTTGTAATAAAGATGCAAAAGAAAAAACTATTGCATTAATAAAAAGTTTAGCTATGCATGCCTGTGCTATGAAACCATCTGTAATATCATATACAGATTTAGATTCTTCTTTTGTAGAATCTGAAAATAGAGCAATTGTTGCAGAAATAGAAGCAGAAAATGATGAGCTAGTAAGATTAAATAAGCCTTTAAAAAATATTCCACAATTTGTTTCAAAAAATCAGTTAACAAGTGATACTATTGAAAGTGCTAAAAATGTAATGAAAGATGAATTATTGGCACAAGGTAAACCAGAAAAGATTATTGAAAATATTTTAAAAGGTAAAATTTCAAGATGGATTGAAGATAATTCTCAATTAGATTCAAGAATGGCACTATTAAGCCAAGCTTATGTAATGGATGATAAAAAAACAGTTGAACAAGCAATTAGCGATACTGATTCATCGATTAAAATAGTATCTTATATAAGATATGAATTAGGTGAGGGAATTGATAAAAAAGAAGAAAACTTTGCAGCTGAAGTAGCAGCACAAATGAATAAGTAATTATTTTTTATAAAAAAATATAAGGTTTAAGTAATGAGTGATAATTTATCTAATAATACACTTGTTACAAATGACCTTTTACTACAAGCTATAAATTTATCTCATAAATTTGATTATGAGTTATTTAATAATATTAACTTATCGTTACATAAAAAAGAATCAATTGCTATCATTGGTACTAGTGGTAGTGGTAAATCAACCCTTTTAAATATATTATCTTCTTTATTAAAACCTACAACTGGAGAAATTTTTTTTAAACAAAAAGACTTATATTCACTTAATAAAAATGATATTTTAGATATAAGAAGAGAAAATTTTGGTATAATTTTTCAAGCACATTATCTTTTTCGTGGTTTTACTGGAACTGAGAATTTAAAAATATCATCATTATTATCTAATAATAACATTGATGATGATTTATTAAAAGAATTAGATATTGATTATATTATGAAACAAAATGTTGGAGAGTTAAGTGGTGGACAACAACAAAGATTATCAATTGCACGAATTCTTACAAAAAAACCTGAGATTATCTTTGCTGATGAACCCACAGGAAATTTGGATAAACAAACAGCAAGTATTGTAATGTCTTATTTAAATAATTATATAAAAAATAATAATGCTGGTATGATTCTAGTAACACATGAACATAGTTTAGCTACTAAGTGTGATAAAGTATTTGAACTTAATAATTTTAAACTTCAGGAGAAATAGTGAATTTAATATTAATAAGTACAAGTGAAATTATAATCAAAATTTTTTCATTAGTTTGTCAAAAAATTGATATTGGTTTAGAAATAAAAACTAATTTTAATATTGATAATGATGTTGATTTTATCATTATTGATGGTGATTTTTTAGATGATGATTTTAATAGTTTAAAAAACCTATGTTCCAAATTAGGTCTTATTACAAATAAAAATTTAGCTTTTAGTAAAGCTAGAGATTTTGAATTAAGTACTCCATTTTTACCTACATATTTAAAAAAAATTTTAGAAAAACAAATAAAAGATATAAATGATAAAAAAGAAATACCATTACAAAATTATATTAATGAAGAAGAAATAAATATAAATGAAACAAAAACAATCACTAATTATGTTGAATCATTAGCTGATGATATAGCTTCTAATATTGAAAGTGAAAATGATGAAAGTATTGTGAGCTTTTCTACTTTAAATGAAGGTGGAATTCTAGATGATAGTGAACTTAGTAAAATATCTATTATCTTAAACGATGATAAAATAAAAAATGAAGTTTTACCAAGTATAAGAGAATGGAAAGATATTTCTTCTATTATTGATGAAGCTTTAGTTGAAGTCAAAGATTTTAGTTTTGAAAAGTTAAAAGAAAAACAATCTTATAAATTAATTCTAAGTGACTACAATATGAATGAACTAAAACCATTATTTAATAAATTTGATCAAAATTTTATTGACAGATTATCAAATGGTGAAGAAATCGAACTTATTTTATGCTTAAAGGCTAATTATGATTAATGAAGAAAAAGGTGGTATATTAATTGTCTCTGGACCTAGTGGTTGTGGTAAATCTACACTACTTAAAGAAGTATATAAAAATGTTGATAATTATTATTTTTCTATTTCAACAACTACGAGAAATATAAGAAAAAACGAAAGTCATGGTGTTGATTATTTTTATATATCTAAAAAAGAATTTAAAGAAGATATTAAAAATGGACATTTTTTAGAGTGGGCTAAAGTGCATGATAATTATTATGGTACATCATTAAAGCCAATTATGAAAGCACTAAAAAAGGGAAAACTAGTTATTTTTGATATAGATGTTCAAGGACATGAAATTGTAAGAAAAAAATTAAATCATTTAGTAAGTTCTGTATTTATAACTACACCCACTTTAACACAACTAGAAAGTAGATTAAAAAATAGGAATACAGATACAAACGAAGTAATTAATGGAAGACTAGAAAATGCACAATATGAAATTAAATATTTTCAAAAATATGATTATATAATAATAAACGATGATTTTAAATTAGCAAGTTCGACTTTACTTAATATAGCACAAATAGCTAGAAATAAAAGTACATTATATGATAAAGAAGATATGCTTAATAAATGGAGTAAGTGACTTATATCAAATGAATTATAAATATACTTATATAATAAAACACAATTAAATGAATATTATTTTAGAAATAAAAAATCTTTTTTATTCTTATGAAAAACAAAATATCTTAGACAATATTACTCTTAATGTTTTTTCAAATGATTTTTTAGCAATTATTGGACCAAATGGTGGTGGAAAAACAACATTATTAAAATTAATTTTAGGGCTTTTAGAATTAAAAAATGGACAAATTATTAAAAATATTAATAATAATCATATAGGTTATGTTCCTCAGAATACAAATTTAAATATAAATTTTCCAATCACTGCTTTAGAAGTTGTATTAATGGGACATATTAATAAAAAGAAACTATTCTTTTCATATTCAAAAGAAGACAAATCTTGTGCTCTAAATTCATTAAAACAAGTAGAAATGGATCAGTTTGCAAATGTTAAAATTGGAAATTTAAGTGGAGGTCAAAGACAAAGAATATTTATAGCAAGGGCTTTATGTTCAAAACCAAAACTTATGCTTTTAGATGAACCAACTGCTAATATAGATGTTAAGGGGCAAAAAGATATTTATAATTTATTACAAAAACTAAATAAATTTATATGTATTATAGTTGTTTCTCACGATATTTCAGTACTTTTAAATTATGCAAAAAATGTGGCACATATTAATAAAACTTTAGTTTATCATAAGCTAAGTCATATTCAAAAAGATTTTGATTTACATAAATACAATGAACATTTATGTGAAGTAGAGTTATTATCTTCACTTGGACAAATACGAAAGTTAAATACATAATGTTTGAATTATTAGAATATAATTTTATTCAAAATGCTTTATTATCAGCTATTTTAATATCAATTGCAATAGGAATAGTAGGTTCTTTAATAGTTGTTAATAAAATAACATTTTTATCAGGTGCTATTGCACATAGCTCTTATGGTGGTATTGGAATTTGTGTATATTTAGGACTTCCTGTATTCTTAGGTGCAAATGTCTTTGCTGTAATAAGTGCAATTATAATAGCATTTATTACTTTAAATAATAAGTCAAGAATAGATTCAATAATAGGAATGATGTGGGCAACTGGTATGGCTATTGGAATTATTTTTATTGATTTAAGTTCAGGTTATAATGTAGATTTAATGTCTTATTTATTTGGTTCGATTCTAGCAGTTTCTAATTTTGATATTTATTATATGATAGCTTTGGATATTTTTATAATATTGCTTGTAGGTGTTTTTTATCAACAAATTTTAATAGTATCTTATGATAGTCAATTTGCTCTTTTAAGAGGAATTAGTCTTAAATTCTTTTACACACTTATTTTAGTATTATGTGCTCTTAGTGTCGTTGCTGCCATTAAAGTTGTAGGATTAATTTTAGTAATAGCTTTATTAACTATTCCAACATATTTAGCTGAGATGTTTGTAAATAAGTTATCAAGTATGATGATTATTAGTACTTTGCTTAGCATTATATTTACCTTAGGTGGTTTAAGTTTATCTTATATATTTGATATTAGCTCTGGTGCTAGTATTATACTATTAGCAATATCTATTTTATCTTGTGTAAAACTATGGAAATATTTATTTTAATATTAATTTTCTACACAAAAACTTAACAAATAAACTTTATAATCTTCTTGTAAATTAAAGGAGAACTTATGAAAAACTTATCTTTAGGAAAATTAGTATTGACATTTGCAATATTTAGTTTGTCTTTTTCTATCTTAGCACAAGCTAAAGAAGTGCCATTTGGTGGGAAAATAGATGTGGCTTATGCCAAATATTTGTGGGAAAACTTAGAAGCTAATAAATTAAACTCTACAGATGCTACTTTGTATGTTGGTGGTCCTCCACATGGAAAAGTAAGAGAAGTACTTGAAAGTACTATTGATGGTAAAAGAGTAATTGTAAAAAGAAATTATGGAGGTAAAGGTGTCTCTATTAAAAGTGTAACAAATGATAGGAAAAAATACTTAAAAGCTATTACAGTTATGATTAAAAAAGATGGATATGATCCTAAAAACAATAACTGGTATTGGGTAAAATACAAAGCCGATGGTTCATTATTTACTAAAGGAAGTAAACAAATTGCAGGAAAATTTCCTGGTTGTATTTCCTGTCATGCAAGTGCATCTGGTAATGATTTAGTTTTTGCACATAATAAAGAAGCTAATGCACCTATAACATTGGTTAAAGCTTTACGATAATTTATCTAAAATTATCAAATACTAAAGGGGATTTTAAATCTAATGATTTAAGATGTTTCATAACATCTTGTAAGTCATCAAGATTTTTCCCTGTTACTCTTATTTCATCACCTTGATTAACAGATTTTACTTTAAGCTTTAATTTTTTTATTTCACTTTGAATAGTTTTTGCATCATCTTTTTGAATAGAATCTATTAGTGCATAGGTATATTTTCTATTTCCACCTGAACTATCTTCTTGTTTAGCTTCATCAAGAGAATTTATAGGTATACCTCTTTTATTTAGTTTTGCTATTAAAATATCATAAATAGCATCGACTTTATTATCACTTGCTGAGTTTATACTAATATTTTTTGCTGTTTCATTAAACTTGATTTTTTTCTCAATTCCTTTAAAGTCATACCTATTAGTACATTCTTTTTGAGCTTGTACAATAGCATTCTTAAGTTCTTGAAAATCTAATTTTGCAGAAATATCAAATTGGTGTTCTTTAGCCATAGTTATCCTTTGTGCTAGAATTATATTATTATATTAATAGATATATTAAATAAAATTTTAAAACTTTAACAAATACTTATTTAGTTTAATACATAATTGACAATTAAACTTGTTTTCTAATTCTTAAACTAAGTTCTTTTAATTGTAATTCATCAATTCCACTTGGAGCTTGTGTTAATAAACATTGAGCTTTTTGAGTTTTTGGAAATGCTATTACATCTCTAATGGAATCAGTCTTTGCTAAAAGCATGATCATCCTATCAAGTCCTAAAGCAAAGCCACCATGAGATGGAGCTCCATATTTTAAAGCTTCAAGTAAAAATCCAAACTTGTCATTTGCTTCTTGTTTTGAAATACCCATGATATCAAATATTTTAGACTGTATTTCTTCTTTATGAATTCTTATACTGCCTCCACCTAATTCTGTACCATTAAGTACAATATCATAAGCAATGGATTCAATAGCTTCTAAGTTTTCAAGATTATCTAGACTTTTTGGCATAGTAAAAGGATGATGTAAAGCTTTTATTTTACCATCACTAATTTCAAACATAGGAAAATCAACCACCCATAAAAATTCATAAGAATCAGGATCAATCATACCATCAATTAGAGAAGCTAAATATAATCTAAATCTTCCCATATAATCCCATACAGTTTTTTTATCTCCTGCTCCAAAGAATATTACATCACCAACTTCAAGGTTTGTTATTTTAATAATTTCTTCTAAATCAGCATCAGAAAAAAACTTAGTTAAAGGACCTTTTAAACCATCTTCTTTATATTGAAAATATCCTAAGCCCTTAGCTTTAAATTTTCTTACATATTCTTCAAAACCTTTCATTTGTCTTTTAGAAAAAATATTATCTCCATTTGGGCACTTTAAAGCTTTAATTCTATTATTCTTTTTATCTTTAGCAATATTAGCAAAAATATCATTTGTGCTATTAGCAAAAATATCAATAACATCAATTAAAGGCATATCAAATCTAGTATCAGGTTTATCTGTACCATAAGTTTCCATAGCATTATTATAAGTCATTCTTTTAAATGTTTTAGGAATCTCTTTATTACATTTTGTAAATACATCATAAATTACTTTTTCAGCTATTTTAATAATATCTTCTTGATTACAAAATGACATTTCTACATCTATTTGAGTAAATTCAGGCTGTCTATCAGCTCTTAAATCTTCATCTCTAAAGCACTTAGCAATTTGAAAATATTTATCAAACCCTGATACCATTAAAAGTTGTTTAAATAGTTGTGGACTTTGTGGAAGTGCATAAAACTCACCACCATGAACACGAGAAGGTACTAAATAATCTCTTGCACCCTCTGGTGTTGATTTAGTTAAAATAGGAGTTTCTACATCTAAAAAGCCTAATTCATCTAAAGTATTACGCACTTGCATAGAAGCTTTTGAACGAAGCTTAAAAATATCATAAGATTTTGATGAACGAAGTTCTAAGAATCTATTCTTTAATCTAATTTCATCATTTACTTTATCATCATTTAAATCAAAAGGCATAGCTTTTGATTTATTTTCAATTATAAGTTCTTCTATTACAAGTTCAATTGTTCCAGTTTTAAGGTTTGGATTTTCTAAGCCTTCACCTCTTGCTCTTATTGTTCCTTTGGCAATTAATACAAATTCATCTCTTATATTCTCAGCAATCCTTAAAGCTTCTTGTGAATCTTTGGGATCTGCTACTAATTGAAGTATACCACTTTTATCCCTTAAGTCTATAAATATAATTCCACCGTGATCTCGTCTACTGTTTACCCAACCAGCAACACTAATAGTTTCTTTAATATTTGTTTCATTTACATGTGTACAATAATGAGTTCTCAATTTAATCTCCATTTTATATTTAAGCAAAAGTGCTTTGTATGTTTGTTTGTCGCGATTATATCTAAATATTTCTTAAGTATTTAATTTTCAATCTTTTTAAAACCATATGAAGTAGCATAATATAAACTAGTTTGATAAATAACTTGATTATCAAGTATTTGTATATATATTAAATCGTCTATATTATTATCATTTAATAAATAAGATACCCCAATTAAAGATGAATAATTAACCCAATTATAAGAA
>JADGEG010000080.1 GCA_016744485.1 Arcobacter sp.
GAGACAGAAATGAGCCAAGAATATGGTGCTAGTAATATTAAAGTTTTAAAAGGACTTGAAGCAGTTAGAAAAAGACCTGGTATGTACATTGGTGATACTAATATTAATGGTTTGCATCATTTAGTTTATGAAGTAGTTGATAATTCAATAGATGAAGCAATGGCAGGACATTGTAAAAATATAAAAATTACTATGACAAAAGATCATTGGATTAAAGTAGAAGATGATGGAAGAGGAATTCCAACTGATATTCACCCAACAGAAAATATATCAGCTGCTACTGTAGTTTTAACAGTTCTACATGCTGGTGGTAAATTTGATAAAGATACATATAAAGTATCAGGTGGTCTTCATGGAGTTGGTGTTTCTGTTGTAAATGCATTATCAAAAGAACTTAAAATGACTATTTATAGAGAAGGTAATATATACTATCAAGAATTTTCTTGTGGAATTTCAAAAAAACCTTTAGAAATTATTGGAAAAAGTCCTAGAAAAACAGGTACAACTATTGAATTCTTACCAGATGATAGTATTTTTGAAGTAAATCACTTTATTTTTGATGTTTTAGCAAAAAGATTTAAAGAAGTTGCATATTTAAATTCTTTTATATCTATTACTTTAAATGATGAAATAACAAAAATTAAAGAACTTTATCATTTTGAAGGTGGTATTAAACAATTTGTAGAAGATTCAAATAAAGATATAGCTGTTTGTGAAGTAATATCATTTAATGATAAAATTGAAGATATAGAAGTTGATATTGCATTAATGTATAATTCAACATATACAGAAAAAACTATTTCTTTTGTAAATAATATTAGAACAATAGATGGTGGAACTCATGAAGCTGGTTTTAAAGCAGGACTTACAAGATCAATAGTAAAATATGTTAATAAAAATGCAGCTGTAAGGGAAAAAGATACAAAAATAACAGGTGATGATGTAAGAGAAGGTTTAATTGCAATTATTTCTATAAAAATACCAGAACCACAGTTTGAAGGTCAAACAAAAGGTAAATTGGGTAATTCTTATGTAAAACCAATAACTCAAAAATTAACAAGTGAAAAATTAGATAAATATTTTGAAGAAAATCCAGTACAAGCTAAATCAGTTATGGAAAAAGCTTTAACGGCAGCACGAGGAAGAGAAGCTGCAAAAAAAGCAAGAGATTTAACTAGAAAAAAAGATGCTATGAGTGTAGGAACACTTCCTGGAAAGTTAGCTGAGTGTCAAAGTAAAGACCCAACAATTAGAGAATTATATTTAGTTGAAGGGGATAGTGCAGGAGGATCTGCTAAGCAAGGAAGAGATAGGGTATATCAAGCCATATTACCATTAAAAGGTAAAATTTTAAATGTTGAAAAAAGTAGACTTGATAAAATTCTAAAATCTGATGAAATTAGAAATATGATAACTGCAATTGGTTGTGGAATTGGTGAAGATTTTAATGAAGAAAAAATTAGATATCATAAAATTATTATAATGACAGATGCTGATGTTGATGGATCTCATATTCAAACTTTGCTTTTAACATTTTTCTTCAGATTTTTAAAACCAGTAATAGAAAAAGGATATTTATATATAGCTCAACCACCTTTATATAAATATAAAAAAGGAAAAAATGAAATTTATTTAAAAGATAATAATGCATTATCAAATTTTTTAATTAAAAATGGTTTAGAAACATTTGTTTTTGAGGGTCTTGGATATAATGATTTACTTGATTTATTTAAAACAGTTTCAAGATATAGATCTATGCTTGAAGCATTAGAAAAAAGATATTCATTACTTGAAGTACTAAAATATCTAATAGAAAATTCAGATTTTGTTAAATTAGAATTAAATGAATTATATAAAATTGTAGAATCATTTTTAGAAGGAAGAGGTCATAATATTTTATCTAAAAAAATAACTGAAGATGAAATTCAATTATTTGTACAAACAAAAGAAGGTTTAGAAGAATTACTTATTGATGACGAATTATTTTCTTCACCATTTTTTAGTGAAGCTACATTTATTTATCATAAATTAGTACAAAGAGATATATCCATGTTTGAAGGACGTGATTTAATTGAAATTTTAAATGAAATAGAAGGACTTGCTAAAAAAGGTGCATATATTCAAAGATATAAAGGTTTAGGTGAAATGAATCCTGATCAATTATGGGAAACAACTATGACACCAGAAGTTAGAAGATTATTAAGAGTTAATATAGAAGATGCACAAGTAGCATCTGATACATTTACTTTATTTATGGGTGATGAAGTTGAACCTAGAAGAAAATATATAGAAGATCATGCTAAAGATGTTGAACATTTAGATGTCTAAAAAAGGTATTTTAATAATAGGAGCTGGTGGAGTATCAAGAGTAGCAACTGTAAAATGTGCTATGAATATAAATACTTTTGAAAAAATTACGCTAGCTTCAAGAACTATTAGTAAATGTGAAATCATAAAAAATGAAATAAAAAATAATCAAAAAATAAATATAGATATAGCTTGTGTAGATGCTAATAATATAGATGAGCTTGTAAAACTTATAAAAAAAATAAATCCAAAATTAGTTTTAAATCTTGCTTTACCTTATCAAGATTTAATAATAATGGATGCTTGTATTAAAACAAATGTACATTATATTGATACAGCAAATTATGAACATAAAGATGAAGTGAAATTTGAATATAAAGAACAATGGGCAAAAAATCAAGCATTTAAGGATGCAAAGATAATAGGACTTTTAGGTTCAGGATTTGATCCTGGAGTTACAGGAGTATTTTGTGCATATGCACAGCAAAATTTATTTGATAGTATTGAATATATTGATATTATGGATTGTAATGATGGAAATAATGGCTATGCTTTTGCTACTAATTTTAATCCTGAAATTAATTTAAGAGAAGTTAGCTCAAATGGAAAATATTGGGAAAATGGGTCTTGGATTGAAACTAAACCTTTAGAAATTAAAATTGAACATGATTATCCAGAAATAGGAATAAGATCTTCTTATTTACTTTATCATGAAGAGTTAGAATCTTTAAGCAAAAATATTAAAGGTTTAAAAAGAATTAGATTTTTTATGACTTTTAGTGATTCTTATATCTCTCATATGAATTGTTTACAAAATGTAGGAATGCTTGGAATTAAAGAAATTAATCATAAAGGTCAAAAGATTATTCCTATGGAATTTTTATCAACTCTTTTACCAGACCCTGCAAGTTTAGGAGAAAAAACTATTGGAAAAACAAATATAGGCTGTATTATTGAAGGATTTAAAGAAGGAATTCGCAAAAAAGTATATATTTATAATACTTGTGACCATCAAGAATGTTATAAAGAAACAAAAGCTCAAGGGGTTTCTTATACAACAGGCGTGCCTGCAATGATAGGTGCAAAACTTTTATACACTCAAAAATGGAAAAATACAGGTGTTTTTAATATAGAAGAATTTGAGGCAAATATTTTTATGGATGAGTTAATGACACAAGGTCTTCCTTGGAAAATATTGCAATTGCCTATATAAAATATTAATTAAAAAAATTGTTTAAAAATAAACTTATTATAAATTCTTTTGATAAATTACCAAGTCCATGTTTTGTATGTGAACAAGATTTATTAGAAAATAATTTAAAATTATTAAAAAAAGTACAAGATGAAGCTGATGTAAATATTTTACTTGCATTAAAAGGTTTTGCACTTTGGTCTACTTTTGATTTATGTAAAAAATATTTAAAAGGTTGTTGCTCTTCTGGTTTAAATGAAGCAAAACTAGCAAAAGAAGAATTTAAAAAAGAAGTACATACTTACTCTCCTGCTTTTAAAGATGAAGAAATTGATGAAATATTAGAGCTTTCTGATCATATAATTTTTAATTCGTTTTCTCAATGGAAAAAATATAAAAAAAAAGCATTAAAAAAAGCATCATGTGGCTTAAGAATAAATCCACAATGCTCATTAGTTGAAGTAGATTTGTATAATCCTTGCTCAATTAACTCAAGACTTGGAATTATCAAAGAAAATTTTGAAGAAGATGAACTTGATGGAATTGAAGGTTTTCACTTTCATTCTCTTTGTGAACAAAATGTAAATGATCTAAATAAAGTTTTAGAAAAATTTGAAAAAAACTTTGCACAATATTTTAAAAACTTAAAATGGCTAAACTTTGGAGGAGGACATCATATTACAAAAAGCACTTATGATGTAGAAGCTTTAATAAAATTATTAAAAAAATTTAAACAAAAGTATCCTCATTTAAAGATTTATTTAGAACCAGGAGAAGCTATAGCTTGGGATAGTGGATATTTAATTTGTACAGTTTTAGATATTGTAAAAAATGGTATGGAAATAGTTATTTTAGATACTTCAGTTGAAGCTCATATGCCTGATGTTTTAGCTATGCCTTATAAACCAAGTATAAAAGGAGCATCTTCAAATATAAATGAAAAAGAATTCATTTATAAATTAGCAGGAAATACTTGTTTAGCTGGAGATATAATAGGAGATTATTCTTTTGATAAAGAATTACAAATTGGAGATAAAATTATATTAGAAGATATGATTCATTATACTATGGTAAAAACTACAACTTTTAATGGTATTAACCTACCATCAATAGCAATAAAAGTTAATAAAACATCTTATAAAATTATAAAAAACTTTGGATATAATGACTATAAATTTAGACTTTCTTAAAATTAAGGTGTTAATATGAGAAAAAATGAAAATGATATAAATAAAGATAATAAGAGAAATAAACAAGAGAAGAATAAAAAAATTCGTATTTGGGTTAAAAAAGAAACACTAGAATATGAAAAAGAATTAATTAAATTACAAATAGAATTATTAAAATTACAAAATCATATAAAAGAAAAAAACTTAAAAGTTCTTATGCTTTTTGAGGGAAGGGATGCTGCTGGTAAGGGTGGTGTAATTAAAAGAATAACTGAACATCTAAATCCAAGGAGGGCAAGAGTTGTTGCATTAGAAAAACCAAGTGATATAGAAAGTACACAATGGTATTTTCAAAGATATATACAACATCTTCCAAGTGCTGGTGAAATAGTACTTTTTGATAGGTCTTGGTATAATAGAGCAGGAGTTGAACCAGTTATGAATTTTTGTGATTCACAAGAACATCATGAGTTTTTAAAAGAAGTTCCTGAATTTGAACAAATGTTAGTAAATTCAGGAATTATATTGTATAAGTTTTATTTTTCTATTTTAAAGCAAACACAAGCAAAAAGATTTAAGAAAAGACAAACTGATCCCTTAAAGCAATATAAACTGTCTTTGGTTGATAAACAATCACAGAAATTATGGGATAAATATACAGTTGCAAAGTTTTCTATGCTAATGGCATCTCATACTCAAATAGCTCCATGGGTGATTATAAAAGGTGATGATAAGAAAAAAGCTAGAGTTAATTGTATTAAATATATTTTAAAAGAAATTGCTTATAAAAATAAAAATACAAATACAAATTTGAAAATAAATTCAAAAATTTTAACTATGGGAAATAAAGAAATTAATAATATGGAACAAGAAAATAAATTTGCGAAGGCATAAGTATGAATTTTAATGATTTTGACAAGACAAACTATAGTGGACTATATATATCAAAAGTTACACATGATGTTTTTGGTAAAAAGTATATAACTAGATTTCAATATAAAAATAAAAGATATGTAAAAGTTTTAGGTTATAGTAAAAAGAATAATTTAACTCAAAAAATGGCTTTTAATTTGATGGAAGAATTAAAAAAAACAATTATGGAAAATGATATAAATATTAAAAATAAGAATGAAAAAAATGACGATGAACAAATTTTAATAGATGAGAATAATAAATATAAAAAACTATTAGGAAATTATACTAATTTAAATAAAAATGTATTTAAAACAGGAATACAAAAAATTTATGATTTTGAAAAACTAAAACCATATCAAATAGAACTTATAAAACTACAAAACTATCTAGAGCATGAGAATAAAAGAATGATTATTATTTTTGAAGGAAGAGATGCTTCTGGAAAAGGTGGAGCAATTAGAAGAATCACAAGGTATATGAATAATAAGCATTATAGAGTTGTTGCTCTTGGTAAACCAACAGATACACAAAAAAACCAATGGTTCTTTCAGCGATATATTGAACATTTTCCAACAGGTGGAGAGATATTATTATTTGATAGGTCTTGGTATAATAGAGCTATGGTTGAACCTATCTTTGGCTTTTGTAAACAAGAAGAATATGAGATTTTTATGGAAGATGTTGTAAATTTTGAGCAAGATTTAGTAAGACAAGGGATGATTTTAATTAAGCTTTATTTTTCTGTTTCAAAAGAAGAACAAAAAAAAAGATTTGATAGAAGAATTAATGATCCATTAAGGCATTGGAAGTTTTCAGAAGTTGATATGCAAGCTCAAGACTTATGGGATGAATTTTCAGAAAAAAAATATGAAATGCTTAGACGAACAAGTTCAAAAAGTGCTCCATGGAATATAATAAGATCAAATAATAAAAATTTAGCAAGATTAGAAGCTATGAAAATAATTTTAACTTCTGTAAATTATGATGGGAAAAACAATTCTTTAAATTTTGAAGATAATATTGATATTAATATTTCTGTTCAAAAAGAATTAATGCATATGAGAAAATCAAAAAATTACTAGATTTATAAATAAAAGAGTGAAAAAAAAGGATTATATTGCTACATGATATTGCAAATACTATTGTAGGTATTGTAGGAGATTTAGGATATTCAGGTATTTTTATTCTAATGTTTTTGGAAAGTACCTTTTTTCCATTTCCTTCAGAAATTGTTATGATACCAGCTGGTTATTTAGTATATAAAGGTGAGATGAACTTGTTTATGGTTCTTGTTTGTGGAATTACTGGAAGTTTAGCTGGAGCTTTATTTAACTATTATTTAGCAATTTATTTAGGAAGAGCTTTGTTAATTAGATACGGTAGATATTTTTTTATAAGTGAAAAAACTATTATAAAAATGGAAACATTTTTTAAAGATCATGGACATATCTCTACTTTTTCAGGAAGATTAATACCAGCTATTAGACAGCTAATTTCTTTTCCCGCAGGATTAGCTCGTATGAATATCTTTACTTTTTGTTTTTATACTACTTTAGGAGCATCTATTTGGGTTATTATTCTAACTTGTTTGGGTTACTATATTGGAGATAATCAAGATTTAATTAAAGAATACTTAAGATATATAATATATTCACTTATATTTATATTAGTAATAGTAGGCTTGATTTATTATAAAAAAAAGAAAAAAAATTAAGATGTTTGCACTTGTAACTGGATATAGTTCAGGTATTGGAAAAGCAATATGTGAAACATTAGAGAAAAATTCTTATAAAATAATCAAATTAAAAACACGACTTGAAGATAGTAAAAACTTAGAATTTGAAGTTAAAAGTATTTTAAAAACAAAAGATATAAATGTTTTGATTAATTGTGCAGGTATTGGAGTTTTTAAACCTCATGAAGAAATATCTGTTTTAAAAATAAAAGAGTTAATTGATGTAAATTTAACTGCACCTATTATTTTATCAAGTTTACTTTTGCGCACACTTAAAAGAACAAAAGGGCATATTATAAATATAAGTTCAATTGAAGCAACTAAACATTCAAAATTTTCAGCATTATATACAGCTAGTAAAGCAGGACTTAGAGATTTTTCTTTATGTTTATTTGAAGAATTAAGAAAATCTGACATAAAAATAACATCTATAAATCCAGATATTACAAAAACACCTTTTTTTGATGAGTTAGACTTTGAAGCAAGTAATAAAACAAATACTCATTTATTAGCCAATGATATAGCTAAAACTGTATTAGATATTCTTAAGTTTAAAGCAGTTGTTACAGATATAACACTAAGAGCTCAAAGGTTTGAGATTAAAAAAAAAGTTCATAAATAAATTTTTTTATTAAAAAGAGTATTTTATATTCTTAATGGATACGATTAGATTTAGACTTGAAAAAAGTATATAACATTAAAATATACATTAAAATTGTATATAAACTATACAGTGAAAACTTACTTTTACATTAAATATATTATATAATTAACGGATATTGAGTAAGGAATGAAGATGATAAAGTCAGTTTGTGGGTATTGTGGTGTTGGTTGTGGTTTGGAGTTTGAACCAAATAAACTTGTAGGAGACATAACTTATCCTACTAACCAAGGTAAGGTTTGTAGTAAAGGAATATCTGAATTGATAAGTATTCAAACCTCTAGTAGACTATTAAGACCCGTATTAAGAGAATCCATAGATAAAGAGTATAAAGTCACTTCATGGGAAGAAAGTATCAAAAAAATTGCAGATAAAATAAAATCAACACCTAAAGAAAAAATAGGTTTTTATTTATCTGGTCAACTACTAACAGAAGATTACTACATAGCAAATAAACTTGGGAAAGGTTTTATAGGT
>JADGEG010000081.1 GCA_016744485.1 Arcobacter sp.
AATAGATATTTCTTTACAAAATAACAAAAAAGAATTTATTAATAATAAAAATATTAATAATTATGATTCTTTATTAGGAGAGGAAGTATTTTTATTAGATATTGTTGAATCTGATAAATCTAAATTATTAGAAGAAACAAAACCTAGAAATACTAATAATCAAACAAGAAGTTCAAAACCTAGTGCATTTGGTAATAGACCACAGGGTTTAAAAAGAAAAAAAAGAAAAAAAAGATTTAAAAAAGATATTGAAGTTGAAGATATAAAGTTTGTAAGCATACCAGAAGATGTACGAGTTTATGAATTTGCACAAGCTTGTGGTAAATCAGCTTCTGAAGTTATTTCTGTTTTATTTGGTCTAGGTATGTTAGTTACTAAAAATGACTTTTTACAACAAGATGAATTAGAAATATTAGGAGAAGAATTTGATATTGAAGTTAGTGTAAAAGATGCTTTAGAAGAAGTAAATTATATTGAAGATTATAAAGAAGAAGAAACAAATGAAAAAAATCTAATTACAAGACCTCCTGTTGTAACAATAATGGGACATGTAGATCATGGTAAAACATCTTTATTAGACAAAATAAGATCAAGTAAAGTAAGTGCTAGTGAGGCAGGTGGAATTACGCAACACATATCTGCTTATACAATACAACAAAATGATAAAGATATAACTTTCATTGATACTCCTGGACATGCAGCTTTTAGTGCTATGAGAGCTAGAGGTGCACAAATAACAGATATTATAATTATAGTCGTAGCTGCTGATGATGGAGTAAAACCTCAAACTCTTGAAGTAATTGCTCATGCTAAAGCAAGTAAATGTCCTATAATTGTAGCGATTAATAAAATAGATAAAGAATCTGCAAATATAGATATGGTTAAATCACAAATGGCAGAACATGATATGACACCTGTTGACTGGGGTGGAGATGTAGAATTTATTGGAGTTTCTGCAATAAGCGGAGCTGGTATTGATGATTTATTAGAAAATATTTTAATTCAATCTGAAATGTTAGAACTTCAAGCAGATCCTAGTGTAAAAGCAAAAGCAGTCGTTGTTGAATCTTTACTTGAAAAAGGAAGAGGGGTTGTTGCTACTGTTATTGTTCAAAATGGTACATTAAGTGTTGGAGATAATATCGTTTGTGATACAACATATGGAAGAGTAAAAGCATTAAGTAATGACAGAGGTGAACAAGTTAAGAAGCTAAACTTATCTCAAGTTGGTAATGTGTTAGGGTTAAATATTGCACCTATGTCTGGATCTATTATGGTTGTTCAAGACAGTGAAAAAGAAGCAAAAGATATAGCAATAACTAGAGCTGAACATGCAAGAGCAAAAGAGTTATCAAAATCTACAAAAGTAACTTTAGAGGAAATGAGTGGTTTAATTGCTGAGGGTAAAATTAAACAATTACCTGTTATTATAAAAACAGATGTAAGCGGTTCATTAGAAGCTATTAAAGGTAGTTTAGAAAAAATTGCAAATGAAGAAGTAAAAGTTAAAGTTCTTCATGCAGGTGTTGGTGGAATTACTGAATCAGATCTAATCTTAGCTGGTGCATCTGATGGTTGTATCATCTTAGGTTTTAATGTAAGACCAACTGGTGCAGTTAAAAGTAAAGCAAAAGCAGATGGTATTACTATTAATACTTATACTATAATTTATGATTTAATAGATGATGTTAAAGATTCTATATCTGGACTTATGAGTGCAAAAGTAAGAGAAGAAAATACAGGACAAGCTGAAGTTAGAGATACTTTTGTTGTACCAAAAATTGGTACAGTTGCAGGTTGTTTAGTTACCGATACTAAAGTTATTAGAGGTGGATTAGCTAGAATTATAAGAGATGGTGTAATTGTTTATACAGGTAAAATTTCTTCATTAAAAAGATTTAAAGATGATGTTAAAGAAGTGGCTAATGGTTATGAATGTGGTATTATGTTTGAAAAATTTAATGATATTAAAGTTGGTGATTTTATTGAAACATTTATTGAAATTCAAGAAAAAGTTCATATAGACGACTAAATATGAAAAGTATTAACCTACAACGAACACAGTCATTGTTATTACAAATTATTCCTGAGGCTTTATCAACCTTAAATGATAGTCGTATTAATTCTCTTGCAATCACGCATGTTAATTGTAAGAATGGTAAATATGATGCTAGTGTATATTTTGATTGTTCTGATTTTAATAAGGAAGAAGAAAAACAAATCATTTCTTTATTAAATAAGGCAAATGGAAGAATCAAATCGTATATTTTATCAAGTACTAGTTGGTATAAATGTCCAAATTTTATTTTTTTAAATGATGATAGTTTAGAAAAATCATTACACATAGAATCATTATTTAAACAAATAAAAAAGAAAGATTAATATTAAATGAATTTAGAAGAATCAATTCAAATGACAGTAAATTCTTGTGGAGTAGAATTATATGATATTATTACAACAAAAGAGAATAATGTTGATATTTTTAGAGTATTAATAAGCTCACCTAATGGTATAACATTAAACCAATGCTCTAAGATATCAAAACTTTTATCTCCTATTTTAGATGTTGATGAACCAATGTATGGTAATTATAATCTTGAAGTAAGCTCACCTGGAATTGAGAGAAAATTAAGAAAAACTCAACATTATCAAGCTTCTATTGGTGAGAACATTAGTATAAAAGATTTTGATAAAAATATTATAAAAGGTACATTAAAAAATGCAAATGAAAAGGAGATTATACTTAGTACAGAAGATACAGAACAAAAAATATCTTATAAAGATATATCATCTGCTCGTACTTATTTTAATTGGTAAAATATGTTAGTTGATGATAATTTTTATATGAGTTTAGCTATTAGCGAAGCTTGGAAATATCAACTATTAACTTATCCAAATCCAGCTGTTGGTGCAGTTGTTCTTAAAAATGACGAATTATTATCTATTCAAGCTCATAAATGTGCTGGAGAAGCACATGCTGAAGTTCTTGCTTTAAAAGAGGCATATTTAAAAAAATATCCAAATGATTTATTAAGTAAAATAGTTGATGTATTTGAAATACATAATTATTTAGTATCAAATACTAAAGGTTTTTTTGAAGACTGTACTATATATGTAAGTTTAGAACCTTGTAGCCACCTGGGTAAAACACCATCTTGTGCTAAATTATTAGAAAGTTTAAAAATAAAAAAACTTATTATTTCTTGTAAAGATGATAGTAAAAAAGCATCAGGTGGAGCTGAAATACTACAAAATAAAGGTATAGAAGTAAAATACTCTTGTATGCAAAAAGAAGGATATGAACTTTTATATCCTTTTTTACAATGGAGTAAAAAATCATTTGTTTTTTTTAAAATGGCTCAAACATTAAATGGTACAATAAATGGTGGTAAAATATCAAAAAAACAAACATTAAAATATGTACATTCTTTGCGAAGTAAAATAGATTTATTATGTATTGGTGGTAATACAGTAAGACAAGATAAGCCAATACTTGATACAAGATATGTCCAAAATGGTATAAATCCAGATATTTTAATATATTCAAAACAAAAATCTTTTGATAAAAGTATTGCATTATTTAATGTTTTAAATAGAAATGTTTGTATAAATGATAACTTAGATAAGTTAAATAATTCTAATTTTGTTATGATTGAAGGTGGATATAAATTATTAGAAATACTAAAAAATAAAATAGATTATGTGATTTTACTAATTACTCCAGAAATGAAATTCGGTTTAAATTATATTTCAAAAATGAATTTGAATTTTAAAATTATTCATGAACATTATATAGTAGATGATAAAATAGTTTTTTTAAAATTCATTCAATAAAACAATTTATTACATATAAATATATATATACTATACTGTCGAGATGAAAACAAATGAAAACAAAATATTTATCCTATTAATGATTTTAGCAATGGCAGGGTGGGGAGCATCTTGGGTTAATGCTAAGGTGTTAAGTGCTTACATAAATGAATATGAACTTATATTTTTTAGAAATATTTTTACTATTATTACTTTAATTCCAATTTTAGTTTTTACAAAAAAGTATTTTAAAATAAATTTACGAAGTTTTTTACTAGCTATAATAGCTTCTATAATTATGATTGCTTATATGAAGTACTATTTTTTAGGTACAAAATATGGAACAGCTTCTTTAGGTGGTGCATTTGTTACAACATTAATTCCTATTAATACTTTTATTATTATGGCTATTTTTTTTAAGAAAAAAACTTCAAAAAAAGATTTTTTTGCTCTTAGCTTAGGAGTTATTGGAGTTTTAACTATGATAGATATTTGGAGTTTTAAAATAGAAGAAATTTTTGCCATTGAAAATCAATATTTTTTATATGCTTCTATTTTATGGGCAATGCTTACTATTACTAGTTCAAAAATAACAAATACATCTGCTTTAGTTTTTACTTTGTATATGTATATTATTACAACTATTATAGTGATTATATTTTTCTTAGATATAAACACTATAGATTATTCTAAATTTGATAATATTTTTTGGCTAAATATTTTAAGTTTAGCTTTTATATCAACTACTTTTGCTACATCTATATATTTTATAGGAATTGAAAAATTAGGAGCAAAAGAAGTATCTACTTTTATATTTTTAGTTCCATTCTTTGCAATAGGATTTTCTATCATATTTTTAGATGAAGCTATAAATTATTCTATTATTATAGGAACTATTTTAACTATCATCGCAGTTTCTATATTAAATAATGTTATGTATTTAAAAAAGAATTAAAGTTACGGTTCATATTTTGATAGTTTTTTTCTTATCTATGGTAAACTTCTATTATTATCTTTTGATAAATGAGCTAGTATTTCTCTTCTAATACCTCTTTTTTTAGTGTTTTTTTGCAACCATTTATAAATAAACCTTCTTTTGTCCCTATAGTATCGTAGTTGGCTTAATTTTTTAGGCATCCATATTTTTTATGAAACCATTATTTTAAAAACAATTTCTTAATGCTAGTCTTCTTGGTATTATTATCATAATTTAAAGCCTTGTATAGATAATTTTATTTATTATATTTGAAGACTTCTTTGTGATTTTATATAAATATACATTTTAAGTTTGAACTGTTTTTGCTAAAAATATGCAAATAAAATATTTAGTGTAAAATACGAAAATTGATTAAAAAAACTCTTTTTATTTTATATATTTGTGTAAATCAAATAGTCTCTAAATACTAACATATTATATTTTAAACTCGTGGTCAATTTCTTTAGCTTTTGTAAGTCCATTAAATGTTAAGATATTATTAAGTAATAAATTATCATTTTTTAACTCCTTTAAATACTGTTTACCTTTTTTTAATGTAAATACTTTTGCTTCTTCTAAAGATATTAAAATATCATTTATATTTTCATTGTCTTTTTTTTTCAAAATAGCTAAAAGTAAGACTTTTTTTTCTATATCCATTTTTTAATCCTTGAGTAATAAAATGCTACTATAAAAAACATTAAAGCAATTATAAGAGTAATACTTTGAAGTGATATATATGAAGCCATAATTCCAATAAATAGTGTTGTTAAAACATTACTTAACATAAAAATCATGTCATTATAAGAAATAACTCTACCTAAATATTTTTTTTCAACTCTATCTTGTATAAGTGCATAAGTATATGACCAAAGTGTAGTTGTGGTAAATCCTGTTAAAAAAACAGCAATTAATGAATAATAAAAATCAAATTGTAAAAAACTCCATAATATAATAGAAAAAGCTTGAAAAATAAAAATATACATTAAAGTATTTTTATTTATTTTATTGCTTATAAAAAATGGCCCAATCATTAAAGCAAAAGCTCTTGCAGCATTTGTAAGACCAATAGCTAAGGGAACTGCTATTATGTATTTATATTCATTCTTAGCTAAAAGTGTAACTAAAGTATCAAAAGCAGTTAATCCTACACTTGAATGTAATAAAATTAAATGAAAAATAATTTTATGATTTTTTATATAAATAAAACCATTTTTGATCATAGAATATAGTTTTTCTTTTGTATGTATAATTTCTATTGTAAAATTAATATTATAAAAATAAATCAAAGCTATTAATAAAACCAAACTATCTATGATGATAGCTATTTTAATACCATAAGCATTTACGATAATTCCACCAAGAGCCATACCAAAAGCATAAGCAAATGACCATATAATTGAGTGAATTTCATTTGCTTTTTGTAAGGCTTTACCTTTTATAATTTTTGGTAATAAAGACATCTCACTTGAGAAAAAAATTGAGGCACATGCCATTTTTATAAAAATAAATATCATTAAAAGCCATATTTGTGAAGCATTATTTATACTTAAAAAAAGTAAAGTCATAAGTAATTCAAGACTTAATAAACTAATCATAAGATTTTTTATTTTAAATTTATCAATAATAGCACCAGAAATTGGAGCTAATACAATAGCAGGAATTAAGTGAATGGCAGTAACTACAGAAATAAGAAAAGCAGATGAATTAAATTTTACAAGCATAGTATAAATTGCAACATTTGAAAACCATGCTCCAAAATATGCAATAAGTTGCAATATTGATAGTTTTCTAACTAAAGGATAATTTTTAAGAAGTTTATAATAAGTCAAGAGTAACTAAAGTGTCCTGAAAAATTGCAGAATTTGCAAATTCATCACTACTAGGAGGACTTAAATAGTTTGCATTTTTGGCACCTGCATAAACAACAATACAATTTTCTTTAATATTTTCGTCACATTTTATTTTAAACTCAGCACTTCCATGAGGTGATTTTACTAAAACATTGTCATTGTCTTTAAAAGAATTTACAGGGTTTATATATAAATAATTATCAACTTTAAAACTAGAATTTAATGTATTTTTTTGTTTAGATGTAAGAAAATAATAATTATTTGTTGTTTTTTTGTAATAAAGTTCTTCTATATCTAATTCATCTATAAATTCAAAAGTTTTTATTTCTTCTATTTCTACTTTTGTATTTTTATAATACAAAATAATATCATCTTCATTTTTTAAACAATTAAAATCAAATTCTTTTAGTAAATATTGACTTAAATTATATTCACTTATAGTATTTTGATGAGAACTTTTCACTATATTTGAAATGGCTTTTAAATCATGTCCATAAGATAATCTAATATCTTTTTTTGCTAAAAAATTGCTTGAAGGAATAATTAAGTTCGCCCATTTGCAAGTATCATTATATGTCGTACCAAAATAAACAACAAAAGTATTCTTTAAATCATTTATTAATCTTTGTGTATTAGGAGCACTTATAACAGGATTGGCACCTTGAATAAAAACTAGTTCATAAGAAGCAAAATTTACTTCTACTATATCTACTTCTTTTTTAACTTTTACTTTAAATTGATTATCATAAGCATAGGTAGAATTTGCTAAATACCAAACACCACCTGCTTTTTTATTATGAAGCCCAATATAAGCTGCAAAAGAATCAATAGTTCGTGTAATTTGAACACCTTCATAGTATTTTTGAGCTCCAAGTCCCATTAATATGGCAACTTTTTTATCTTTCATTAAATCTATTGCTTTTTGGACATCTTGTAAATTCACACCTGTAGTTTTTTCATAAGACATTAAAGGTTTACTTTTTGCTAAATCAAGAAAATCTTCAGCTCCTTGATTCCAATAGTTTGAATTGTATTTATCTTCCATATCATTCATATAAGCAAATCTTGTCATAAGTAAAGCTAAGTCATGATCAGTTTTTGGATTGATTTGTAAGTGTATTTGTGATTTTTTAGCAATTGGGGTTTTACTTGGATCAATTGTTATGAAAGTTTTATCTTTTATTAGTTCATACATATGAGGTGATGTAATACTTAGGTTTCTTCCCCATACTACAATAATATCAGAGTCTAAAAGATTTTGCAAAGGTGGATTTGTATTAAATCCTCTTCCTTTTTCAATTCCTTTATCACCTGCACCTTCACATAATGTTCCTTTAGTAAATGTAGCACCATATTGTCCAAAAAATACCTTAGGTGAGTTTTGCATCACACCTAAATTACCATTTCCTTTATAATATAAAACAGATGATGCTTTTGTATTTTTTAATTTTTCTGTTAATATATTTAAAGATTGAATCAAGCTTATTTCTTTATCTTCAAAAAAAGCTTGTTCTAATTTTTCTTCTTTTAATAAATGTGCAAAATTTACACATAACTTACCATTTGTAACTTTATGTTCTTTAGAAGCTTTAACTTTACCATCAATTAGTGTAGCTTGACAGGTGTCAAAACAATCCATTGGACAGGCTATATCATTATTTGAATTCAATTTTGACCAATCTTGAGAAAGTTTTTATATTAGGAATTAATATTTCAACTTTATATGAAGATATATGTTTTTCATCTGCTACTTTATGTATCTTATATATTGTTAAATTT
>JADGEG010000251.1 GCA_016744485.1 Arcobacter sp.
CTTATCTTATGGTACTACAGCTTCAAGCGTATAGTTTAATAAATACTCATATAAATATTTTTCTTCATAAAAAATTGCATCTATGTAATAATGTGCATGTCCTCTTGAATCAGTATCACTTAGATATTGCCATATTTCATATTGTTTATCTTCTTTATTATGATATATACAAAGATGTCTATAATCAGGAACTTCTTCTAAGACATCCCCATTCATATTTGTTTGTTTTATTCCCATTTCATCTTTTGAGTTTAAAAAAATAAATTCACTTCCATATTTAGATTTGGAAAGTCTTGTATAATATTCTTGGCTTCCATATCCCCATAAATCAGTTAGTATTAAAGGTTTAATTTCTTTGGTTGTTTTTGTTACTATTGTTTTAAACTCTTCATAATTATTTACAGGTGTTAACATGATTTTCATTATTTTATAGATAATATCTGATGATAAGTAATCTTTGATTTCATGTTTTAAATTCCTTGGTAATAGTTCTGGGTTTTTTCTGTATTTTTTTAGGAAAAGTTGGAGGATAGAACCTCTTGATTTTACTGATGAAATAAGATTTGCAATTCCATTTTCATTAATATACAATTTATCATAATTATTTTTTTCTTCTACGATATAAATATATTTATTCATAACTTTTGGAAGTTCATTAATTATACAGTGTTGATTTTTATCTAGTTTATATTTTGCAAATATATTCATTATTTTACTTCTCTAATTAACTTTAATTTAATAATTTTTTCGGGGTCTGCTAAGCTAGTAATTTTTTGTTTAAACTGCATTTGAATACCACCACCTATACCATTTTTATACCATGGAGTTGTAATACTTTTTGTTACAGGAATATCTTCTAAAATTTCTAATTCAAATTTTTTATAATCACTTCTTTTACCATCTAAAGATAAACTCTCCCAACTTTGCCCTTTGATGGTACTGTATGAACCTCCATCTTTTGAGGGGTCATATTGTACTTTATTTAGTTTTTATTTGTTGATTTTCTATTATTTTTAAAGCTTTTGAATTAGTATTTTTTGAATCTATAATTAAAATAAACACAAGCACAAACATAACAAATAGCATTGAGGTGTAACTAAGAAACATTAAAAAAGGTGTAAATCTTTTATCTCCAAAATTAGGTTCAAATATTTCTCCTATAATACTAATTATTAATTTTGCAGTTCCTACTCCAAATATTATAATTGCAAAATGCATTTTTGAACCAATTACTATATAAAATATAAAATAACTAATAGGAATTAATAATATTGAAGTAATAATCCATAAGAATTCATATTTATGTTTATTTTTACTATTCTTAAATTTATTAATTAACTCCATTTATTATATCCCTTTTTAATTTTAATGCTTTTATTTTATCTTCATATTTTGATATATTTTGTAAAGTATTAAATGTACTTACCATTGCACCTGCTTTAGGAGCCATAGGTATATTTTTTATAGGATTACCCAACCAAGCAGGAAGAACGAGATGTTGAATAGTTTGGCTGCTATCACTCAAATTAGTACCTTCAATATTTCTCATAGTATCTATTGTCCAAGCAGGTATAGATATTAAAGGATTAGGTACTAATCCCAATCCAGTTAGTGTTGTAGAAATAATTGTATTCTTAATAATTTTAGAGTTACTTTCTGGATTGTAAATACTACTTTTATAATTATTTTTATCCATTATAGGAACTAAAGATAAAGTATTATTATCAATATATACTTTACCTTTGCTTTCTTCTTTAAAATATTGTTTTGCTTCATTAATAATAAAACGGATATCCTCTTTATGGGAAGATAATGAAGATAAATTTAGATTTATATCTAATATAACTTGATCCATTCGATTAACCATTCCTTTTTGTGTTAAAACAAAAATTTTATAAATATCTTTTTGATTAATTCCCATCACCTCAGATAGTGCATTTATCAACATAGTTGCTTCTTGTGACTTACGAAGCTTTATCTCATTTTGATGTAACTGTCTATTGTATAATTCACCAGATGTAGCAATACTCATTCCAGTTTTAGCACCATCTTGTCCATTAACTAAGGCACCTA
>JADGEG010000082.1 GCA_016744485.1 Arcobacter sp.
CTAATAGGTGGAGAAACAGCTGAAATGCCAGATATGTATAAAAAAGGCGATTTTGATTTAGCTGGTTTTTGTGTAGGAATTGCTGAAAAAGACGAATTAAATAGAATTGAGCAAGTAAAACAAGGTGATATTTTATTAGCATTACCATCTTCAGGTATACATTCAAATGGTTTTTCTTTAGTAAGAAAACTATTATTTACTAAATTAAATATGTCTTTAGATGATGATTTTGAAGGACAAAAACTAAAAAATGTTCTTTTAGAACCTACACGAATTTATGTAAAAGAATTTAAAGAAAATAAACATCTAATAAATGCTTTAGCACATATTACAGGAGGAGGAATTACTGAGAATTTACCTCGAGTTTTACCTGCTCATTTAAAAGCAGTTGTAAAAAGAGATTTAATTAATGTTTTACCTATATTTGAATTTATGAGTAAGTATGTACAAACAGAAGAAATGTACAGAACATTTAATATGGGTGTAGGTATGGTTTTAGTAGTTGATCCATCAAAAGTAGATGAAGTATTAAAAAATACTGATGCTTATGTTATAGGAAGTGTTGAAAATGGTTCAAAAGGTGTTGAGTTTATATAAACAATACTTATGAACAAAGATAATATAAAATTTAGCAAATATTTTAACTCTTGGTTATATGACGAAAATTCGTATTATGAAAACTATAAAGAAATAGGAAAAGATGGTGATTTTTATACAAGTGTTTCTGTTTCTTCTTTTTTTGGTGGTAGTATTGCTAAAAAAATTATTTCTAGTATTGAAGATGGTTTTTTAAATAGACACACTACAATTGTAGAAATTGGTGCTCATCATGGCTATTTATTAGCAGATATAATACAATTTATTTATACTTTAAAACCGAAACTATTAGATACTTTAAATTTTGTAATTATTGAAAAATACGATAACTTACAAAAACAACAAAAGAAATATCTAAAAACATCGTTTGATGATAAAATCAAACTTAATTTTTATAAAACTTTAGAAGAACTTAAAACTAATAATGCCTTCGTGCTAGCAAATGAAATATTTGATTCATTTGCCTGTGAGTTAGTTTATACAAATAAAAACAATATTTTAGAAATGGCTTATGTAAACAATCATAAAATAAAATTTGAAAAATGTTTAGATGAAGTTCTTATAAATCATTGTAAAAAATATAAAATTACAAAAGGTGAAGTTTGTTTGAATTATCTTGAATTTATACAAACCTTATGTAAAAATATAAAAAGATTTGAATTTTTAAGTTTTGATTATGGTGATAATTATGCTAGAAATGATTTTTCAACAAGAATATATAATAAGCATAAAGTTCATAATATATTTGAAAAAGATTTAGATTTAAAAAAATTGTTTGCACTTAGTGATATAACTTATGATGTAAATTTTGCTCATCTAATAGATATTTTTAAACAATACAATTGTGATGATATACTTTATAAGACACAAAATAAAACTTTAATATCTTATGGAATTATTGATTTATTAGAAATACTAAAAAATAATACAAATCATATAACATATTTAAAAGAAGTTCAAAAAGTTAAAACATTACTTGAGTCATCTGGTATGGGAGATAGGTTTAAAAGTATAAATGTACGAAAACGTTAGTTATACTTAGAGCTTTATTGAAGTAATTATTTACTACAATTATATAAAATAATCAAGGATAAAATCATGAATATTACTAAACAAGTTACATTTATATCAAAACAAGATTGTATACAAGAATTAAAAGATTTATTAAAAACTATGGTTCAAGCTTCTAAAGATGAAGACGGTTGTTTATTATATGATATTTTTCAAGTAAAGAATGAGCCTAAAAAGTTTATAGTTGTAGAGTCATGGCTAAATGAAGAAGCATTAGATGGACATAAAAATTCAGAACATTATAAATATTATAAGAAAAACTTTGAAGTTTTTTGTGAAGATAAAAGTTCATGTGAACTTGAAACATTATAAATAAATCATGAAAAATTTATGGAGTGATGTTGAAGCCAAAAAATATTCAACGGCTTTACAACTAAGAGTATATACTTCAAATCTTTTAGGTAGCTGTTCTGATTTAGTTTTACATGGAGGTGGAAATACTTCTGTTAAAATAAATATTAATAATGAAGATATTTTATATGTTAAAGGAAGTGGTTGGGATTTGTCTTCCATTAAAGAAGAAGGCTTTGCACCTGTAGCATTAAATGTACTTTTAAAAATGGCACAAGAAGAAACTTTAAGTGATAAAGATATGGTTCGTGAACAAAAACAAGCTATGATTAATAAAAATGCTCCAAACCCTTCGGTTGAAGCTATTTTGCACGCTATTATTCCTTTTAAATATGTGGATCATACTCATGCTGATTCAATAGTTACTATTTCAAATACAAAAAAAGGTAAAGAATATATTCAAAAAATATTTCCAAACTTTTTAGTTATACCTTATGTAATGCCAGGGTTTATCTTAGCAAAAACAGTATATGAATATACAAAAGATTTTAACTGGCTAAAATGTGATGGTATTATTTTACTAAATCATGGTGTTTTTACTTTTGATGATGATGCAAAAAAATCTTATGATAAAATGATTGACTCAGTTACAAAAGCAGAAATATTTTTAAAACAAAATACAAACTTAGAAATAAATAAAAACATATCTAAGGTAAATTTTGATTTTACTAAACTTAAAACACTAGTCGAAAAAGAAAAAAATCATGAAATAGTTTTAAAAATCAATCAAAGTACTTTAGCAGTTCAATATGCTTCACAAGAAAACCTAATGACAAATGCTACAAAAGGTCTTTTAACACCTGAACATATAATTAGAACAAAAAGAAATCCTTTAATTTTAGAAAACGACAACATACAAGATGCTTTAAAAAACTATATTCAAGATTATAAAAAATACTTTGAAACATTTAAACAAAATGAAATTTGTTTAAACCCTGCACCAAATTATGTAGTAATTAAAAATGTAGGTATTGTTTGTTTTGGCAAAAATGAAAAAGAAGCAAATATTATAAACGATATTGTATCTCACACTATAAAAGCAGTACTGCTTGCAAAAGACTTAGGAGGATATACCTCAATATGTCTAAAAGATTCTTTTGAAATGGAATATTGGGAATTAGAACAAATGAAGTTGAAGAAAAAATGAAATACCTTTTAAGTATAGATGCAGGGACAGGAAGTATTAGAGCTATTATTTTTGATAAGTTAGGT
Source organism: Arcobacter sp. (assembly GCA_016744485.1). GTDB lineage: Bacteria > Campylobacterota > Campylobacteria > Campylobacterales > Arcobacteraceae > BB30. The sequence continues at coordinate 3,232 of JADGEG010000082.1, forward strand.
AATCAAATATCAATGGAGCAAAAAGAATGGACTCATTTATCAGAATATGATGTTCATAGCTCCATGAATTTTGACTTTGTTAATAATTTTAACTTACTTATATTTTGTATAAAAGAAGCTATAAAAAAAGCAAACATAAACTCAACTGATATTTTAGCACTAAGTTCTTCTAGCATGAGAGAAGGTATAGTTTTATATGATAAAAATGATAAAGAATTATGGGCAGTTGCCAATGTAGATTCGCGAGCAGGAAAAGAAGTAAAATACTTAAAAGATAATTTTAAAAACTTTGAAAAAAAAGCATATCAAAGTTCTGGACAAACCTTTGCTTTAGGTGCAATTCCAAGGCTTTTATGGCTTAAAAATAATAAGTTTGATTTATATAAAAAAGTTAAAAAAATATCTATGTTATCTGACTGGATTTTATTTAAATTATCAGGCATTATTGCAAGTGATCCTAGCAATGCAGGTACGAGTGGAATTTTTAACCTTCAAAAAAGAAATTGGGACAAACAAATGCTTAGTAAAGTTGGTCTAAATAAAAATATTTGTCCAATATGTGTGGAAACTGGCACCATTATAGGAAATGTTACAAAAGAAGCTTCATTTTTAACAAATTTATCTACAAAGACAAAAGTAGTTATGGGTGGTGGAGATGTTCAGTTAGGAACACTTGGCTTAGGTATTGTCAAAGAATCACAATTAGCCGTTTTAGGAGGTTCTTTTTGGCAACAAATTGTAAATATAAAAAAAGATACAATAAACCCAAAAAATATGAAAATAAGAATCAACCCTCATGTAATATCCGATTTATCGCAAGCTGAAGGTATAACATTTTTTTCGGGACTTGTTTTGAGATGGTTTGTTAATAATTTTTGTGCCTTAGAAAAAGAAGAAGCTAAGCAAAAAAATATCAGTGTGTATGAACTTTTAGATGAAAAAGCAAAACATATTCCTATTGGTTCAAATGGTATTATTCCTATTTTCTCAGATTCTATGAAATATGATAAATGGTATCATGCAAGTCCTAGTTTTTTGAACTTATCTTTAGATGAAAACATAGATAATAAAATATCTATGTATCGTTGTTTATTAGAAAATGCTTGTATAGTATCTGCTATTAATCTTGAAAAAATACAAAAATTTACAAATATTACAATAGATGAGATAGTATTTGCAGGAGGTGCTAGTAAAAGTAGCTTATGGGCTCAAATACTTTGTGATGTAACAGGATGTAAAATCAAAATACCAAAAATTACAGAAGCTACTTCTCTTGGTGCAATGATAAGTGCAGGAGTAGGAGCTGGTATTTATACTTCTTTGCAAGAAGCTTCATCTAAGTTAATAGTATGGGATAAAAAATATTATCCAAATGAGAAAAATACTTTATTGTATAAAAGTATAAAAACAAAATGGAAAAAGATATATAAATCACAGCTAAAACTTGTAGATAAAAACTTAACTAAATCTATGTGGAAAGCAGCTGGACTATAAAATATATTAAAAACAAAATTTAATTGTAAATGGAAAAAAATGAATAAAATAGCAATATACTGTGATGGGGCTTGTTTAAATAACCCTGGAAAAGCTGGAAGTGGTTTAAGTATTTATATAAATGATGATAATCCTATACTTTTACATGGACAATATGTAAAAGAAGGTACTAATAATATAGCTGAATTAAATGCTTTACATAAAGCTCTTTGTCTTGCACAAGAATATAAAGGTGCAAATATAACTATTTTTTCAGATTCAAGATATAGTATTGATTGTATTAGTAAGTGGGCATATTCTTGGAAAAGTAAAGCATGGACAAAAAAAGGTGGAGATATAAAAAACCTAAATATTATAAAAAAAGCACATGAACTTTATGATGACATTAAAGAAGAGATTGATTTAAAACATGTAAAAGCTCATTGTGGTGTTGAGGGTAATGAATTAGCAGATCGTATGGCGATGATGGCTATAAAGTCACAAAATAAAGAGTATAAAGAATATGTATATAAAGATATAAAAGAAGTTCTTCAATTAAGAGTTGGTTAATAAGTTCTAATTTTTTTCTTTAAATATTTGAGTTAAATTTTATATAAACATGATATTTTATTAGAGTATTATAAATTTTGTGTAAAGTATCTAATAGAAGCAAAACCATAAGCTCTAGTATTCATTATCTCATTTATCTGAGTTTTATTTATGATACCACCAAGGGCTATAATATTCATATTAGAATATAAAGCTAATACTTCTTTTAATGCTTCAATCCCTTTAGCTTTTCCTTTATTTGGACTATAAAATATGGGAGAATAAGTAATACAATCAGCTTTTAGCTTTTGTGCTTGTTTGATTTCTTTCTCATCATGACAAGAAATAATAGTGTAAAGATTTAATTTTTTTGCTTTGTTTATCTCATTAAAAGAAGATGAAGAAAGATGTACTCCAGATGCTCCTAATTTTTTAGCTAATTTATAATTTGTATTTAGTAGGATTTTTTTTATTTTAAACTTTTTAGATATTTCAATAAATTTTTTAGCTAGTTCTTTATAATTTGTTGAACTTTTATCTCTAAAACAAATAATATCAACCGTAAAATTTTGTAAAACGAAGCTTAAATTTTTTTCAAAGATTTTTAAATCATTTGAATAATACTTTGGATCTGTGATTAAATATCTAATAAATCTTTTTTTATTTTCTTTATTCATTGATGATATGCTTCAAAACAAATATAACAATAGGCATAAAAAAAGACAAAGAGAAAATAATAACCTCTTTGTCTTTAATTTTATAAAAAATAAATTTTTTAGTGATCTTCTTCTGCCATCATAACTGAACCCGCTATGTAAACATAAGTTAATATACTAAAAATAAATGCTTGTAATAAACCAAATGCCGTTAATAAAAAGAAACCAGGAAGTGGCAAAATCCAAGGCACTAGCATTAAAAGTACCATTAAAAACATATCATCACCTTTTATTGAACCAAAAAGTCTAAAAGACAATGATACAATTCTTGAGAAGTGAGAAATTATTTCAATAGGAAACATTAAAGGTGCAAGTATAGGCATAGGTCCCATAAAATGTTTAAAGTAATTAAAAAAACCATTGATTTTAATACCCAAATAATTATAATAAATAAATACTATTAAAGCTAAAGATAAAGTAAAATTAATATTTCCAGTTGCTGATTCAAAACCAGGAATTATACCCATCATATTACTTACAAAAATAACAAGAGCTAAAGAACCAATTAGTGGTAAATATATTCTAGCATTTTTTTCACCCATAGTATCAGCACCCATAGCAACAATACCAGTAACAAAAGCTTCCATTACATTTTGTGAACCACTTGGCACTAGCTGAAGTTTATGTGTAGCTTTTCTGGCAATATAGAATATAATCCCAATGCCTAAAATAAAATGTGATAAAATAAGCCATTCTTGACCATGTCCACCAAGTGAACCTAAGAATGTAAATAATCTTTCTTCCATTTTTGTCCTTTGTTAAATCTTAAAATTAAAACATTATATTATTAGTTTTCTAAAAATCATATAAATGATGAAATAATATTTTCAATTTGTTAGCATAGCTTACTAAAATAATTCAATCATCTTACTAACTTCATTTACACAATATGTTTTTAATTTTAATTTTAATTTCGTTTGTTTAGCTATCACTGCTTTTTTAATACCTTGTGCTTGAGCTTCTTTAAGTCTTAAATCTATAGAATATACATCTTTTATTTCCCCTGTTAAAGAAACTTCACCTATAAAAATAGATTCTTTTGAAATTGGTCTATTTCTAAAAGATGAAATAATGGCTGCTATTACAGCTAAATCAGCAGAACTTTCTTTTATTTTAATTCCACCAGAAATATTAACAAATACATCATAAGAGTTTAAAGGTAAGTCAATTTTTTTCTCTAATAATGCTAATAGCATAGTAAGTCTACTTCCATCAAAACCTGTAGCAGATCTTTTTGGATTTGGATTTGTACTTTGTGAAACTAAGGCTTGTACTTCTAAAATTAAAGCACGACTTCCTTCCATAACTACAGTTAAGGCTGAACCACTTTGTGCATTTGTTTTATCAAAAAATTTTGAAGTTATATCTTTAGCACTTAACAAACCATCGTTTGTCATCTCAAAAATTCCAATCTCTGAAGTTGAACCAAATCTATTTTTAAATGCTCTAAGCATTCTTAAATCTTTTGAAGATTCTCCTTCAAAGTATAAAACAGTATCAACCATATGTTCTAATACTCTTGGTCCTGCGATACTTCCATCTTTTGTAATATGACCTATTATAAATATGGCTATATTTGTTTCTTTTGCTTTTCTCATAAGCTCAAAAGTTATTTCTCTAACTTGCGAGACAGATCCAGGTGAAGAAGTTAAATTTGAGGAGTAAACTGTTTGAATAGAATCAATTATAATGACTTCATAATTATTTCTTGTTAATTCATTTTGTATTTCTTCTAACTTTATTTCACTTAAAAGGTATAAATTATCATGGTTTGCATCTAATCTATTTGCCCTTAGCTTAATCTGTCCTGCACTTTCTTCACCTGAAACATATAAAACTTTTTTATTTGCTTGGGCAATTGAACCAGAAATTTTTAATAATAAAGTTGATTTACCAACTCCAGGACTTCCTCCTATTAAAGTAAGACTTCCAGGGACTATTCCTCCTCCTAAAACTAAATCAAATTCATCATTATGTGAAGAAAACCTTATAATATCATCTTGTTTTACCTGTGTAATTGGTATAGCTTTTGAAACAGTATTTACTATTTGAGAACTTTGTTTTAAAACCTCTTGTTGCTCTTTACTTAATTCAATAAAAGAATCCCATCCTCCACAATTAGAACATTTTCCAAGCCATTTACTAGTTTGAAAACCACAGTGTTGACACTCAAATAATAAGTTCTTTTTTTTTGACATTTTTTTCCTTTTAAATACTATGTAATATTATAATCAAATGTATATTTTCTTTCTTAAAAGCATTTTATAGACAATTTGTCTATATGCAATATATTTATTATATATAATACACTTATTATATGTATTTATATACAAAATAATATACACTTATTTGTATAAATAAATTATAATA
>JADGEG010000252.1 GCA_016744485.1 Arcobacter sp.
TTAAAATATTTTTCAATATATATTCCTAATAAATAAATTTGAAACATATTAGTAAAATGAAGATTAAATAAAAGTTAATTTTATAAAAATTAACTATTTAACAAAAAATAAAATTTAAAACTATTATATAAAATTAGTTTTAAATAATAAAATCAGGTCAATATGGTGTATTGACAAATTAATAAATAACTACTACAATACACATACGATTAATATTAGTATATCTACACAACTTCAAATCTGCATAATATAACAAATAATATGTAAAATATTTTAAAGGTCAAACTATATATGGAAGAGTCAAAAACTCAAACTAAACCAAAAAAAATAAAACATAGTTCTCCTAAAACTAGAACTCACATACCTGTTGAAGGTTATAAAATAGAACAATTACGTTCTTTGCCTTTAGAAGATCTTTTAGTAATAGCAAAAGAGCTAAATGTAGAAAATCCTCAAGAATTGAAACGCCAAGATTTAATGTTTAATATATTAAAATCACAAATTGATGCAGGAGGTTTTATACTTTTTACGGGTATTTTAGAAATTAAAGATGGAGGTTTTGGATTTTTAAGAGCCATAGATGGTAATTTTTCTGATACATCAAATGATTCGTATGTAAGTGCAACACAAATTAAAAAGTTTGCACTTAGAACAGGTGATATTGTTTCAGGACAAGTTAGACCCCCTAATAAAGATAGTGAAAAATATAATGCTTTATTAAAAATAGAAGCTATTAACTATTTACCTATTAGAGAATCTAAAAATAGACCTTTATTTGATAACCTTACTCCTTTATATGCTACACAAAAATTTAAATTTGAATATGACCCTATAAAAATGACAGGTCGAATGCTAGATTTATTTGCACCTATGGGAAAAGGTCAAAGAGGTTTGATAGTTGCCCCTCCAAAAACTGGTAAAACAGAATTATTGAAAGAATTAGCTCATGGTATTTCAAAAAATCATCCTGAAGCTCATTTAATGGTTTTATTAATAGATGAAAGACCAGAGGAAGTAACAGATATGCAAAGGTCCGTTAAAGGTGAAGTTTATAGTTCAACTTTTGATTTACCTGCTCATAACCATGTAAGAGTTGCTGAAATTGTAATTGAAAAGGCAAAAAGATTAGTTGAGATGAAAAAAGATGTTGTTATTTTATTGGATTCTATTACAAGACTAGCTCGTGCTTATAATACAGTAACACCAAGTTCTGGTAAAGTACTAAGTGGTGGAGTTGATGCAAATGCTTTACATAAACCAAAAAGATTTTTTGGAGCTGCTAGAAATATTGAAGAAGGTGGCTCTTTAACTATCATTTCAACTGCATTAATTGAAACTGGCTCAAAAATGGATGAAGTTATTTTTGAAGAATTTAAAGGAACAGGAAATAGTGAAGTTGTACTTAGTAGAAATGCAGCAAACAAAAGAGTGTATCCAACAATTGATATTATAAAATCAGGTACAAGAAAAGAAGAGTTATTGCTAGATCCAGATATTTTACAAAAAACTTGGATATTACGAAATGCAATAGCATCTATGGATGAAGTTGAATCACTAAAATTTTTATATTCAAAAATGCAAAGAACACAAAACAATGAAGAATTTTTTAAATCAATGAATGAATAATTTTAAGAAATTTTTACATTCATATAGTAATAACATATTAAAATCTTTAAATTTATCTTGATTATTTAAAAGCAAAAAAGTCAATTAATATACCTTTATTACTTCTTTGAGAATGCACATAATAATTTGAAAAAATAACTTTGGTATAATCCTTTAAACTTTTTTGGAAATACCAAGATGCTTCGATTACTCTTTGTTTTGCTAATCCTTTTAATAAATAGTCTTGAATTTTATTTTTAATGCTTAATGGCATATTTGTCATATTAGATACCTTTAATTTTTCAAATAAAATATTGTCATCTTTAGAAATTACAGCTACAATTCTTATTTTATCTATTTTTTTATATTTTTTTAAAATATGTGAAACTTTTTTCTCACACTCCTTAGTAAAAGAAGCTTGTGCTACATTATTATCATAACAC
>JADGEG010000083.1 GCA_016744485.1 Arcobacter sp.
ATCCTAGCATTTATGAAGCCTTTTAATAATATATAGTACTTATTTTATCTAAATTATGGTTTTGACTTGGTTAGCTGTAGTTTTTAGAGATGCCCATATGTTGATGAATTCGTATTTAGGTACAACACTAGAAAACATAGCGAGGCAAATAGATTTAATTTACTCCTAGAAAATATTGAAACAAGAACAACTTATAAAGGACTTATTTAATGGTTAAGGTTTTAAAAGCAGAACATAAAGGTGAACTAGAAATTGGAGAAATGACTATTCCTTGTGCCGTTTTAGAAGATGGAACAAGAGTTATACACGAATCAAGTATTATTAAAAACCTAGGCTCTGTAGGAGGTAAAAACTATAAACTTAGAAAGCAAAGTGATATTGGACCTATGCCATTGTTTTTGTCTTCAAAAGCACTTCAACCTTTTATTTATGGGGTTTTTACAGAAGAGGACCTCTTACCAATAATATATACAACTGATGGAAAAAATAGAGTAAAAAGTTTTGATGCAACAATATTGCCAAAGGTTTGTGAAGTATGGTTAAAAGCTAGAGAAGAAAAGAAATTACAAGCATCGCAACTACCAAAAGCAATGAAAGCAGAAATACTTATGCGTTCACTTGCAAGAATAGGTATTACAGCATTAGTTGATGAAGCAACTGGATATCAGTATGATAGGGAAAGTTTTGAGAAAAATTCCAAAGTGTTATTTAATCGTTTTAAAAAAAGAGCCTCTTTAGAAATTTATAAAAAAACTAACTTCGAAAAAATCACAAGAAAATAAGAATCAATTTTTGCAATAATTAAAATGCAATTAAAAACAAAAATGTTTTATCTTGCACTTATAATAAAAAAGATAGAATTATCTATCCTTTAAAAATAGTTATGTTTGATGGTTATTGGTATGTATTGATTTACCAAGAAAATGATAAAATCATAAAAACATTTCATTTAAAAAAACTGTTTTTAGAGTATAAAGGAAAATTATGCAAATAGATGGACATCATACATTAACTTACACATTATCAAGAATGGTAGGATTCACTCACCAAGAAGCGAATACAGTAGCATGGTCAGCACAATATGTAGATGATGCAACAAATGCAGGAATTATAAATTTTACTAATGGTGCTACATTTAGTAGAATTAGTTCAGCACATACAATAACTGCATATGACTTAAAATATTACACAGATGCTCATGAAAATAATTTAGTTTGGGTACCTTTCCATTTTCTTCCTGGAAATGATAAGAAACACTCAGATGCAATAGTCGAAGGTTCTTTTGTAAATAAGTTAGTTTGTCGCCCTTATAGTAAGGTAGCAGTTGATATGCTAGATGCCTGTATGTTAGATAAAGATAAATCATATGCATTACATAGACTGGGTATTACAATGCATGTCTTTGCAGATACTTTTGCACATCAAGGATTTGCAGGTAAACTACATAAAATAAATGAAGTTAATGATTTAGAATGTCATAACTATACATTTGGTTTTTGGGATAAAGCAACGGCAGCTACTTTAAACGCAACATTTCCAATGGGTCATGGAGCAGCACTTAGTTGTCCAGATATGCCATTTTTAGAGTGGAGTTATACCGATGGATTAGGAAAAAGAATTAATAGAGATAATTTAGATATTTTTATGAAAGCCTGTTATGATTTATATGGACAATTAGGTCGATATTTACATGATATAGGTAGAAATGTTAACGATATTATTGAAGAAGACTTTGAGAAAATTAAAAACAATTTTATTTCGTTCAAAGAAGAAGATGGAGAAAAAAGACATAAATTATGGCTAGATTCAATTAAAACAGGTGATTTTAGTTTTGGAAGTGTGGAACTAAAATATATTGCAAAAGGTATTGGTTCTTGGAAATATGATGCAATCAAACAAGATAAAGATACTGATGATAAGGATGATAAATTTGAATTTACAGAAGAGTTTATGAATAGTGATTGGAGAAAGTTTCACGTAGCTTTAAAAGCTCATAGGTTTGATGTGATTAATGATATCTTACCAAAATACGGAATATGTGTATCATGATTAAAATATGAGTTTTAACCACAAAAAAATTAAAATATAATATAATCAATAACGAGCCTTAAAAATGGTCATGGAATGGCACGAACTTCATAAAAATGAACTTCGATAAAAAATTAAAAAACCAATTTAAGAAGTGGGGTTATATATAATAAGCTATAAAGTGTAAAAAACTAACTACGCAATGCCTGTCTTGATGCCTTATCTACAAGTGAAAATATATTATCTATTTCATTTTTCTCTTTTTTTCTTTTATGTCCTTTTACTTTAATAAATTCACAATTTAACTTATCTACACATTTATAAAACTCTTGATATAAAAGATAATTATTAAGTCGTTTATTGTTTTGACTAAAATAGTTATTTAATTCTAAGTATTCTCGTCTTGTTTCTAGGTTTAAAATATTTTGACAATCTGTATACACTATTAATTTATTATCTTTTATATCTATCTCATTTAATGCCCACAATAATGTTTGCAATTCTAATTTTGTAGAAGAAGTGTTTTCAAATTTTTTTAGTTTTATACTTTCTTGTAGATTATTCAATAATAGTTCATCTTCTTTTACTAATAAATAAGCTCCATAACCTATTTTAGCTTTAGTATTAAGACTTCCATCTGTAAATAATAAAATACTAGATCCTTTGGTTAAATAAAAACTATATTAGTTTAGGTATAATTTTATTGCTATTTTACAATTATATCAATATTTCATAAGTTTTTAAAGAAAATATATGAAAATACCTATATTCATGCTATATTTATATATTAAAATTATAATTATTTTACAAAGGATTATAAATGTATAAAACACTATTATCAATATCTATCTTGATTTCATCAAATATGTATGCTGATATTATTTATGTATCAAATGAAAAAGACAATACTTTAAGTATAATTGACTCAATAAGTAATAAAGTTATAAAAACGGTTAATGTAGGTCAAAGACCAAGAGGTATTATATTAAATAAAGACAAAAGTTTATTATATATTTGTGCAAGTGATGATGACACGGTACAAATACTTGATACAAAAACAAATAAAATAATAGGTGATTTACCATCAGGTGATGACCCTGAACAGTTTGCACTTCATCCAAATGACAAACACTTATACATAGCAAATGAAGACGATGCAGTTATAACTGTAGTTGATACACATAAAAAAACAGTAATAACTCAAATTGATGTAGGAGTTGAGCCTGAGGGTATGGCTATTAGTCCTGATGGAAGTGTGGCAATTAATTCTTCTGAAACATCGAATTTTTTGCATTGGATTGATACAAAAACCTATAAAATTATACACAATACTCCAGTTGACCAAAGACCTAGACATATAGAATTTAGCAAAAGTGGAGATAAAGTATGGGCAAGTTCGGAAATAGGTGGAACCGTAGCCATTATTGATACAAAAACAAAAAAGAAGCTAAAAACAATATCTTTTAAACTATCTGGTATTTTTAAAGATAAGATACAACCAGTTGGTATAAAACTAACAAGTGATGGAAAATATGCTTTTGTAGCACTTGGTCCTGCTAATCATATTGCCGTTGTTAATGCTAAAACATATGAAGTAATCAAGTATTTACTTGTAGGAAAAAGAGTTTGGCAAATGAACTTTACTAATAATGAAAAAAAACTATATACAGCAAATGGAGTTTCTGGTGATGTTTCTGTTATAGATGTTGAAAATTTAAAAGTCAAAAAAACTATAAAAGTAGGACGCTACCCTTGGGGTTTAGCAGTAATTCCTAAAAAATAAATATGAGCTTTGCATTAGAACTTAAAAATATATCATATAGTTATAAAAATAAACCAGCTTTAAAAAACATAAACTTAAGTATTAAAAAAGGAAGCTTTTTTGTACTTTTAGGTTTAAATGCTGCTGGAAAATCCACTATATTTTCACTAATTACTAGACTTTTGTCTTTACAAGGTGGTGAAGTTTTTATAAATTCTTATTCAATAAATAATTATAAAAAAGCTTTAAAAAGTGTAGGAATAGTATTTCAAGAGCCTACTTTAGATTTAGATTTAAGTGTTAGACAAAATTTATATTATTATTCTTGTATCAAAGGTTTAAATTTCAAACAAGCATTAAGGTCTATAAAAGATGAAATCACAACATTAGATTTAGAAAAACATCTTGATATTTGTGTTAGAGATTTAAACAGTGGTCATAGAAGAAGAGTAGAGATTTTAAGAGCTTTAATTGATGAACCAAAGTTATTACTTCTTGATGAAGCTACAGTAGGACTTGATGTAAAATCTCGTTTTGAAATTCTAAACTATATAAGAAATATTGTACAAAACAGAAATATTTCTGTTTTATGGATAACTCATTTATTTGATGAGGTTCAAAGTACCGATAGTCTTGCTATCATTAAAAATGGCAATATTATAGAAAAAGGCATATTAAAAGATATACTTTTCAAACATAGTAAAAATTCTATAAATGAAGTTTTTACATATTTAAATGACCTAAAATCATGAAAAAATTATATTATTGTGCTATTGGTATTATTTATAAAGAAGTTTTACGTTTCATTAAACAAAAAGCAAGATTTTTTTCTGCACTTGTACGACCATTATTATGGCTTTTTATTTTTTCACTTGGTTTTAAAACAGCACTTGGACTTGCTATAATTCCACCTTATGAAACATATATTACTTATGAAACATACATAGTTCCAGGTCTTATTGGTATGATTATGTTATTTAATGGAATGCAAAGTTCATTAAGTATGCTTTTTGATAGAGAAATGGGTTCAATGAAGATACTTTTAAGTTCACATATATCAAGAAATTATTTACTTTTTTGTAAGATGTTAGCTACTGCTTTAGTCTCAAGCATTCAAGCTATGACTTTTTTAATCATAGCTTATTTTTATGGTATACAAATGGAACTTATAGCTTATATTTTAGTCATACCAGTTATGTTATTTACTTCTATTATTTTAAATGCTTTTGCTTTATTTATATCTTCAGTTATTAAACAGCTAGAAAACTTTGCTTCTGTTATGAATTTTGTAATATTTCCTATGTTTTTTTTATCATCTGCTTTATATCCTTTATGGAAGATTAAAGATTCTTCAATATTTTTGTATACTATATCTTCTTATAATCCATTTACTTATATAGTTGAATTTATTCGTTTTACTTTATATTTAAAATTTGAATTTAATACTCTTTTAACACTTGTATTTTTATTTATTATTAGTCTAACTTGTGCATTTATAGGCTATAAGAACAAGTGTCTTTCTTCTAAAAATTAAAATTATATTTTACTTATTATTAAAATAAGATTTGCCTATATTCATGCTATATATCTTATGTATACTTCAAAATATACACGCTTTTTTAGCTAAATTAGCGAGTAAAAACTCAAGGAGGGAAGATAATGTTTAAAAAACATTTATTAACAAGTACAGTTATGGTATGCATTACTGTATTTATTAGTGCTTGTGCTGTAAGTAATAGTTCAAGTACAAAAATTGACAAGCCTAGTTTTGCACCTGTAAAATATTCTGATATTTTAAATGATGCAAAAACAGTAGAAGATGTAGTGTCTTATGGTTTAGGTCAAAAAGCACAAAGGTATTCACCTATTGCAAGTATCAATAAAGATACAGTTAAAAATTTAGTTCCTGTATGGAATTTTTCTTTTGGTGGAGAAAAACAAAGAGGTCAAGAATCTCAAGCTTTAGTTAAAGATGGAGTTATGTATGTAACAGCATCTTATTCAAGAATATATGCTATTGATACTTTAAGCGGTGATGAAATATGGCAGTATGATGCAAGGCTTCCAGCTGGTATTTTACCATGTTGTGATGTTATAAACAGAGGTGCTGCTTTGTACGAAGATTTAATAATCTTTGGAACTCTTGATGCAAAACTGGTTGCACTTGATCGTAAAACTGGAAAAGTAAGATGGAAGAAAAAAATTGCTAATTATAAAGAAGGTTATTCTTATACAGCTGCTCCTTTAATAGTTAAAAATTTATTAATTACTGGTAATTCTGGTGGTGAATTTGGAATTGTAGGACAATTAGATGCAAGAAACCCATTAACAGGTGAACTTATTTGGTCTAGACCTATGGTTGAAGGACATATGGGATATTTAAACGGTAAAAAGAATGGAATTACAGGAGTTACTAATGCCTCATGGCCTGGTGATATTTGGAAACACGGAGGAGCAGCTCCTTGGAACGGTGTTACTTATGATCCTGAAGCTGACTTAATTTATGTTCCAACAGGAAACGCAGCTCCATGGAATTCTCATGAAAGACCAGGAGATAATTTATATTCTGCTTCAAGAGTAGCGATTAATCCAAATACTGGAAAAATCGTTTGGCATTTTCAAACAACACCTAATGATGGTTGGGATTATGATGGAATTTCAGAACTTGTATTATTTGAATATGAACAAAATGGTAAAACTATAAAAGCAGGAGCAACTGCTGATAAAAATGGTTTCTTTTATGTCTTAGACAGAATTACAGGAAAATATATAAGATCAATTCCTTTTGTAGATAAAATCACTTGGGCAAAAGGTATGGATGAAAATGGTAGACCAATTGTAAATGAAGCAAATCGTCCAGGTAAACCAGTAAATGGTAAACAAGGAACATCAGTATTTTCAGTACCTTCATTTTTAGGTGGAAAGAACTGGAATCCAATGTCATTTTCACAAAAAACTAAATTGTTTTATGTACCTGCAAATGAATGGGGAATGGATATTTGGAATAAACCTGCAACATATAAAAAAGGTGCTGCTTATATGGGTGCTGGATTTACTATTAAACCAATATATGACGATCATATAGGAGCATTAAAAGCTATTGATCCAGTTAGTGGAAAAATTAAATGGATTTATAAAAACAAAGCACCTTTATGGGGTGGAGTACTTACAACTGCTGGTGGTTTAGTATTTACAGGAACTCCTGAAGGTAAATTCTTAGCACTTGATGATGAAACAGGAAAAGTTTTATATTCATTTCAAGCAGGTTCAGGAATAGTAAGCTCACCAATTACTTGGATGCAAAACGGTGAGCAATATATCGCTGTAGTATCTGGTTGGGGTGGAGCTGTTCCTTTATGGGGTGGCGAAGTTGCAAAAACTGTTAAGTATTTAAATCAAGGTGGAACTGTGCATGTATTTAAATTACATACACCTAGAGTTGTAAAATAAAAAATTTATAAAATTTTAAAAAGGAGGATAAAATGAATTGGGAAACACCAACTTTTGTTGATAATAGATTTGGATTTGAAGTAACAATGTATATTTGTCATGTTTAAATTCTAAAATTTAAATAAAGCTAAGCTAAGTAGTTTTATCTTATTCTACTTAGCTTTAACTTTTATTTGTGAGTATTCTGAATACTTAAATATAAAAGCTAAGAGGAAGAACATATGAAGATAGAAGTTTTAGGTTCAAGTGCTGGTGGAGGACTTCCACAGTTTAACTGTAATTGTACTAACTGTAAAGGTTATAGAGAAGGTAAAAAAACTATTAAAAGAAGAACTCAAAGTTCTATTACTTTAAGTGAAGATGGAATTAATTGGGTTTTATTTAATGCCTCACCTGATATTTTAGAACAAATACATAATTCACCCTTTTTACAACCTCAAAATCTAAGAGAAAGTAAAATCAAAGCAATTGTTTTTATAGATGCTCAAATAGATCATACAACTGGACTTTTAAGCCTAAGAGAAGGTACCCCTTTTGATGTGTATTGTACAAAAGAAGTAAATGAAGAATTAAATACAACATACCCTATATTTAAAATGCTAAAAAACTGGAATGGTGGAGGTGTTAAATATAATCAAATAATTCCAAACAAAGAAAAATTTAATATTCCTGTTATGCCAAATCATGAGTTTTATGCACTTAGTTTAATATCAAATGCCCCTCCATATTCAATTTATAGAGATCAACCACGCAATGGTGATAATATAGGAATTGTAATAGTTAATAAAAAAACTAATAAAAGACTTTTTTATATTCCAGGACTTGGTGTTTTGGAAAAACACATAATAGAAGAGATGGGCAAAGCTGATATCTTATTAATAGAAGGGACTTTATGGACTAATGATGAGATGATAAAAGGAAAGTTTTCTTCTAAATTAGGTACAGATATGGGGCATGTACCTTTAAATGGTGAAAATGGTTTAATAAAAGTATTAGATACTTTAAACAAACCTAGAAAAATATTAATACATATAAAT
>JADGEG010000084.1 GCA_016744485.1 Arcobacter sp.
CCCTTATGTTACCACTCCATGCTACTTTGTTTTGTTCGTGACAATCTAATGCTTTTTCTTTTAGATTAATTGTTATAAGTTGTTTATTAAAGTTTATATATTTTCATTTTAAGTTATGTAAGTTATCAGCTTTTAAAGAATTTTTTAGGCTATACTCTCCATTATATATAAATAGTCTAATTCTTTTAGTATTTTTTTATTAGTTATCTTAGACATATTTTTAGTAGTTTTAGCTTTGATTATCATAGTATTTTGTATTTTTTACAGTAATCTTTTTTTATTTAAAAGTATACTGCGAAGTATACTGTAAAAAAAGATGAAAACAAATGAAAAAGAATAAAAGAAAACAAAAGATAAAAATCTAAAAGAGTCTATTAACAAGGGTTTTTCAAAGGTTTTTGAAACAAAACGAAAGGTTAAGTGGCCGAAGAGGCTTCCGAACTATTAGCTATACTTACCTAAGATAAAGGTTTTAAAATTATTAAAAAAATCTATACCCCCAGATTTACCCCCAGCTTATAATTTCTATACAACTTTTTTAGCAAATAAATAATAAAAAGGTTTACTTATGAAAAGAACTATTAAGAATAATTGTAAAAAAGAGTTTGAAAGAAACATTAAAGAAGACAAAGCACTTTTTTTATTTTGTTTGCTTTATAGAGATGAATTTAATATATTTCCTATAGCTCTTTATGTTCAAAGAGAAATAGCTAACATGTTTAAAGACAAATTACTTAAACTTGATAGCTTAAATAAGCAAATGAAATATAAAAATCTTGATAGCCCTCCTAAAACTAATTTTGAATTAATTTGTATTCTTTTTAGTCTTACTAATAAAATATTAAAAAAAGATAAAGAAAGTATAAGGTTTAAAGAGCTTAAAGAGTGTGCTAAGGCAATAATATTGATTGTTAAGATAGACAATATACCTGAAGAGATAAAAAATCTTGTACTTAATAAAATAGGGAAGAGGGTATCTCGAAAAATTACTTGGTTTTAAATAGGTATTGACGTTTTAGGAAATGTCTAGGGTTAAAGTTTAAAAGAATAAAGATAGATAATGTACTTCAAAGTCATATAATAGGGTATTACTTGATATTACTTAGGTATAGACATTTTGCTTAAATGTCTAGGGTTAAAAACTTTAAAAAAGATTTTGTGAAAGTTTAGAAAGGGCAGTGTTCTTTTTAACTTTTGCTTTTGTAGTTTTTAACATGTCCCCCCTCCCCATATATTTAATTTACAATATTTATTTTTAAAGTGGCTTTGCTATATATATTATACTCATAAAATCATTTTAAGATAGCATAAGGGCTTTAATATTTATAATTAATATCTTTCTCCAGTTCTGCATAAAATGCCTTTAAGGCTATTCTTTGCCTTTGTATTTAATCCACATTTCATAAGCTTCAATATTTAGTTTACTTGGTAAATTGAAGTCTTTTGAGGGTTTGTTTTTTTCTTTTAAATAAGTGATGATTATAGTAAGTGATGGTTCAAGTGGTAAAGAGGCTTTACTTTGGTCTTTTTTATTTAAATTGTCTTCTATAGATGTACTGCTAGGCTCTACATCTATGTTTTTAAAATTTTCAGGGGGTAAAGCTGCTTTACTTTGCCCCCCCAGTAAAGCCTCTTTACTTTGCCTACCCCCATTATTAAATTTTTCTTTGATTTCATCAAGAGGGGTATAGATTTTTTTAAGGCTATTTTATAGTGATGATTATATCATAATTCTATTATCTTTTTAGCTCTTTAACCATAATTCTATTATCTTTTTAGCTGCAATCCAATTATAACAAACTTCAAACATATAAAAAGCTTCAAGCCCATCTTTAAACTTCTTTTGATTATCTGTTAGTTTATTTTTATTAACTTTCATTTCAATCCATAAGCCACCTAAGCCATGATTAGGTATAGGGATAAATATATCCCATACACCACTTAATACACCCTCTAGCTTTAGATTAACTGCAGTTCTAGTATCTCTCTTCCCACCATTAGGAATAGCAAATATTTTTGAATACCTGCTATCTCTAACTTGTTTAATTCTTATCCATTTAAAAAGTGCCTTTTGTTGTTGGCTCTCGATTTGTTTCATATTTTAACCTGTAAAACTATTTAGTTTCTAATTGATTTTTTACATACCAATTTATAATACTACCAAATGCGACATCTATCGCCCTTTTTAATGCTCTTGTTTCAGCTTTAGCCATCATATTATGTAAGCTATATTTCATATTATTATTAAATTCATTGGCTTCAACAATACCCATACCCTCAATATCTCGCACAGTATCGCCCATTGTAACACTTAGCACCCCTTTTACTTTTGCATAAGCTTCACCATCTAAGGTTAGTACCTCATCTGATTTTATACTCCAACTATATGATATAGGCAATGATGATAATATCTTAGTAAGTCCGTCTTTTGTAGGCTCAAATCTTCCATTAATTTTTACAAAATCACTAGGACTAATAACACTACTTGCTTTTAATTTCACTTTTTTTACCTCATTAAAACTATCTTGCTGTACTGGTAAATTAATTTCTCCAGTTATTGGGTCTAATTCTATTATTTCCTTTTTATTTTTCATCTATCTGATCCTTAATGTTTCATTCTCATTAATAGTAACACCATCTATTATTACACCATTCTTAATAGCTTCTTTTAAAGCCCTTTTATCTGCTTTATGTTCTACTTGGATATATTCATTAGGTAACTTTGATATATCTACACTATCGCTAATAGTTAAGCTTTCAGAAGTAGCAAAGTAAAAAGTGGCTTTTGCTGTTTTAAGTTTTGCTATTCCTGCTTTTTGTAAAGTCCACATCAATAGTGATTTTAGATTATCTGTGTTATTTTCAATACTCTTTTTTCTTTGTTAAAGTCTTTTTATTTCTAATGCTAAATAATCACTATCATTTTTTAATCTTGATAATACTATTCTTGTACTGTCTGCTTTTTGTTCTAATTGTTCCTCTAATTCATTGTATAATGTTGCTAAAGTTTCCATATAATCAGTATCACTTGCTAAGTCATAAATCGCTTGATGTTCACTTGCTAATTCTGTTAATTTCATCTTGTTTTTTCCTTGTTTTTTTTTCTTTAATTTAAGCTATTCTTAATAATCACTCTTAGATACTACTGTATAAGCTCTAGTAAGTGTTTTATTAAGATATTCCTTATGTATTAACCTATAGAGATTTAAAGCTCATTATTTTTACCTCTAAACCTGCAAATTTTTTAATAGTTTTTTCCATCTTTTTAAATGCTTTTTTTAAGTCTTTTATTTGAAGTTTCTTAAAATATTGACCCTTAAAAACAAACTCCAACCTCTCTAACTCATAACTTAGATTTTCTTTTTTTGATTTATCATATTTCTTAATATCAATACTTGCATTAGATTTTTTTTCTTTTTTTGTTTTGTAGTATGTTGTATTTCCATATTTAAAAGCTTCTCTATCATTGCATAAGGCTTTTATTACCTTATTTGATACTTTACCTTTAAAATCTATTGCTATATCTATTCTAGTTATGTAACTATGTTTTAATTGTGCTATCAATTCATTTAGCAGCTCTTTAAGAAGTTTTGATTTTTCATTATAAGCTTGAAGCCCTGCAAATTCTAAAGTTTGCTTACTCTTTGATACTGCATACCTTTTTAATGCTAAAGTAAGCCCATTACTAGTATGTAATATCTTAGCTTCAATCATATTTTTAGTTAATGCTTTACCAAATGCTTTACTCCACCTATGGGGCTTAAATACCCCTATACTTTTAACTGCTTCTATGATATAATCATCACTATAAAATATATTTTCAATATCTTCACTACTAAAATTCATTGAGTCAATTTTCCCTATTGACTTCATAATTTAATAGTACTTTTTTAGCTTTTGCGATGTTTTTACTACTTCGCATTAACTTATATGTACCGTACCATTTACCACTATTGGCTTTTACCATTTGGGTATCTATTTGTATACCATATTGTCTAAGTAAACATATATGATTAGTTATTCTAGTAGTTAAAAACTTACCACTATTTAAGGCTGATACCTCATCGCTACGGCTAATTAAAGCTTTTAGTATTGATTGGGTGGATGAATTCATTTTCATACTCATAACATTATCTCAGGCTATTTCTGTATTAATAAATTGATTTATTTCATCAATATCAAATACAGTTACACGACTACTTATCTTTTTTGCCGTTAATTTTCCTTGTCTTACATATAGCCATACTGTAGACACACCTATACCCATATATATAGCTACTTCGTTAGCTCGTAAATGTTTTTTAGTCATAATAAATCTTTCTCATAGTTCAACTATGAAAGACTTAAAGCTTCAAGATTTTAAATCTAACTATGTATTGATTTTAGTTAGATTGGTTTAAACTAATGCAGTATATAATAAACGAAAAAGTGAGAAGTCTATAAATCAGCCTTAATCGGGCTATTTTATAGACTAAGTTTTATAAGTAGTCATAGCGGGTTAAATAATATATAAATTTATATCCTCTAGGTACTTTATGAAAAACACTATTAATATGAAAATCTTTATCTATACTAATACAAAATTTATTAACCTTGAAAGAATGGAAAACAAAATTTTTTCTAAAGTATTGTTCTTCTTTTGTATTTTCTTTAAATACTTTTTGTAAAATATCATTAATTATATTTATTCTCTTAGGAATACCCTCTAAACAATGATACAAATTAACTGAGCCAGTTTTTATAACATCTCTTTTGTTGTATTCTTGTTGAAAGTATTTATTTTTATATGTTTGTTTTATATCTTTATAGGGTCTAACTTTAGAAAAATATATTTCATCATAATTAGTGTTCTTTGGCTTGAAGAATGAAACGGCAGGAGGTATAAAGTACCTAGCTTTTTTAACTAATTCTTGAATTTCTTTATTGTTTTTATATTCTTCTTCTCCGATTTTCTTTAAGTCATAAATTAAGAATAATACAGTTAAATTAAGATTAAACATATCTTCTTTATTTACTTTAAGTGGAACCGCATAATTAGGGTCTTCGATTGTATCTGATATGCCATTAGTACTAAAACTTTTCTTAATTAATAATGAATTTTCATAAAATACATCTTGTGAAGTTATTATCTTTTTAAAATCACTGATATATGTTTTTTGTAAATTCTTTTCAACATCCTTTAAATATACATTGATAAAAAAAAGCATACTATCAATAATACGATATACATCTTCTATATTTTCCTTATCAATGCTATAAAAATTTATTTCTTTTATATCTTTATAATCAAGTTGTATATTTTCATTTTCTTGTTTGTCGAACCATTGCTTATAAACTGATAAATTAGTACTCAGTCCCATTTTTACCCCTCATCTTTTAATCTCATAATATAATCACTCCAATAATTCATAAGTGGTATTAGTTGATTTAAGTAATTAGCTTTATGGTTATATGCCCTTGCTACTTTGTTCTGTTCGTGATGGTCTAATGCTCTCTCTTTTACATCAAATGAAAAATCATTTTTGATATCTAATGTATCTATCATACTTCTAAAAGTACCTCTAAAGCCGTGTAATCTGATTTTATTACCTTTTTGTTCATTATTAAAACCCATTCTTTGTAACGCTCTGTTAGGACTTTCTTTATTTATTGAATTATTATTATCTTTACCTAAAAATACAAATTCTTTTAATTCTGTATATTGTGTTTGTATTGTTTTTTGTTCATTTAGTATATTTATAACTTCACTACTTAAGGGCATGATAAAGTCATTCATATTTATATTTTTTAGTTTCATATATTGTCTAGGAATTGTTATAATTTTTTTATCAAAGTTTATATACTTCCATTTTAAGTTACATAGGTTATCAGCTCTTAAAGGAACATGTAGAACAAGCTTTAAAGCATTTCTTAGGCTATAACCCCCTTTATATGTATAAATAGCTTGTATTAATTCTTTTAGTATTTCTTTATTAGTTATCTTAGACATATTTTTAGTAGTTCTAGCTTTGATTATGTCTGATTTTCTAATATCAGCTAATAAGTTTCTATTACAATATCTTTTTAAAACTGCATATCTAAAAAGATTATCTAAATTATTAAAAAGTCTGGAGGCTATCTCAGGGGCTGAAAGTTTTTTCAAATCAATAATTTTAATAATATCATCTATATTTATATCTTTTATATGTTTTTTTCTTACAAACGGTAAAACATCATTATTAAAAACTCTAACTTTACCTTTATGTGTTATTTGTGTTGTATATTCAGCTTCTTTATTAAGCCATTCATTTATAACATTTTCAATCATACCTTTTGATTTTATTTCTTTAATTTCATTTTTTGATTTTTTGTATTCTATAGGGTCTATACCTTGATTGATGAGGTTTTTATATTCATCTCTTGTATCTCTTGCTATTTTAAGTGTAGTATTAGGATAACTTTTAAAAGTAGTTTCTTTAGACTTTTTATTAAGCATATATCTATAAACCCAAACTTTAGTATTATTTGGGTTAATACATACTCTTAAACCTCCACCATCATTTAAATAGTATTTTTTATCTTTTGGTTTTGCTTTTTTAATTTGTATGTCTTTTAGAAGTTCCATTTTAGCGATGATATAACCTTTGACTTGGGGGTATAAACTGCAATTATTTGGGTTTTCTACCTATACCCCCAAATTTACCCCCAGCTTTTTTTTAGTTTATATTGAATTAAGTTAAACTACTATAACATAAAAAGTTTTAAAAGAGTTGATAGTTAGGGTATTTGTTGTATTGTATTAGATGTGTTTAGATTAATAAGTGGCGGACGAAGAGGGATTCGAACCCTCGGTACCGTTACCAGTACGCATCCTTAGCAGGGATGTGGTTTCAGCCAACTCACCCATTCGTCCTTTTGGAGTGAGATTATAATAGTATATTTCTTATATTATACTTAATATGTATAAGATATAATAAAAATCTTGTACTACAATAGTAGAGGTGAAATTCATGACAAATCAAAAACTATCTTATATCTATGCTTTAATTGCTGTTTTTTTATGGTCAACAGTAGCAAGTGCTTTTAAACTGTCTTTAGAATATTTAAGTCCTATAGAGCTAGTTTTATATGCAGTTATTACTTCAATTCTTACTTTGTTTATAATTTTACTTTATCAGAAAAAACTTAATAAAATAAGAGAACATTTTAAAACACATTTTTTATTTATACTATTTTTAGGAATTTTAAATCCTTTTTTAATGTATATAGTTTTATTTCAAGCTTATGATTTATTACCAGTTCAAGAAGCACAAACCATTAACTACACTTGGGCTTTAACTTTAACATATTTATCAATTCCTTTATTAAAACAAAAACTTAAATTAGAAGATTTTATAGCTGGATTAATATGCTATCTTGGTGTTTTAATAATAGCTACAAAAGGTGATCCTTTCTCCCTTGATTTTACAAATTTTTATGGAGTATTTTTAGCTTTATTATCTACAATTTTTTGGTCTTTATATTGGATTTATAATACAAAAATAAAAGCAGATCCAGTTATTGGATTATTTTGTAATTTTTTAATTGCACTGCCTTTGATCATTATATATATTTACTTTACGGAAGGTTTCAGTATTCCTAATATTAAAGGAATATATGGAGCTATGTATGTAGGTTTATTTGAGATGAGCATTACCTTCTTATGTTGGTTAAAAGCTATGAGCCTTACAAGCTCAACAACAAAAATTGCAAATCTTATTTTTATAGCTCCTTTTATATCCCTTTTATTTATTTATTTTATAATAAAAGAAACTATTTTATTATCTACTATCATCGGGTTGTGTTTGATTATTTTAGGCTTAGTAGTTCAACAATTGAGACATTTAAAAGATAAATTTAAAAAAATATTATCTTGACTTCTTGGGATAGTATAAACCACTGCATAATCTAACCCATCCAATTTATTCCTAAAATTCTAATTTTAAAAAATATTGCTTTTAAATTCTATAAACATATAGTTAACAAGAAGTAATAAAAGAGTATCTTTATCAATATTTCTCATATATGTTGTATCTTTTCTAGTTTCATTTGTTGATGGGATAATAGTTTTAGATATTAGATTTTTATCTTCTAGTTGTTTGGTAATTGAATAAAATAATTTATCATAAAGTTTGTTTTTATACTACCCCAATATGTCAAGACAACTATTTATAAAATCTAATTCCCTTCATTCCTTGTAACTTTATGCTACAATTTCATCTAATTTACTATAATTTT
>JADGEG010000085.1 GCA_016744485.1 Arcobacter sp.
CATAATAAGGTGTTTGATATTTATTTGCTAGTTCTTGAAAATTAATACTCATTATAATCCTATATATAAAATTTGAATTTTAAATTCAAAAAAATTCAAAATTAAAGTTTTTCTATTACAATCATTACTTATAAAATGTGATATTTTAGTTTAGACCAAAGCGAATAGTATTTAAGTTTTCTTGACAACACAAGGTATAAACTAAAAGATTATATCTTATAATTAATTATCGCCATTCCACGCTATTTTTTGCTTCCCATTTTCATCAAATATGGTTGCAGGCATACCCATAATATTATAACCACAATCAACATAATGAATCTCACCTGTAACTGCTGAGCTTAAATTGGATAATAAGTACATTCCAGAATTACCAACTTCACTTGTTGTAACATTTTTCTTTAAAGGTGCATGAGCTTCATTCCATTTGAGCATAAATCTAAACTCCCCTATTCCTGCAGCTGCTAGAGTTTTAATAGGACCTGCACTAATAGCATTTACTCTAATACCATCACGCCCTAAATCTTCAGCTAAATATTTTGTAGTCATTTCTAAAGCTGCTTTTGCAACACCCATTAAATTATAATTTGGAATATATTTAGCCCCACCATAATAAGTTAAAGTTAAAATAGATGCATTAGAATTCATAAGAGGCTTTAGTTCACGAACAACTTCAATTAAAGAATAAACTGATATATCCATAGCAATATTAAAAGAGCTTTTAGGAATGTCATAAAACCTTCCTATTAAACCATCTTTTGGAGCAAAAGCAATTGAATGTACGATAAAGTCAATCTCTCCCATATCTTTTTCTAAAGATTCTTTTAAAGTTTTAATGTCATTAGGATTTGATACATCACAAGGATATACAAAGTCTTGACTTCCAAATTCTTTTGCTATTGGTTCAACTCTTTTTTTTAAAGAATCATTTAAATAAGTAAATGCCATAGTAGCACCTTGTTCTTTACATGCTTTTGCAATTCCATAAGCAATTGACTTATTATTAGCAATACCTAAAACTACACCTTTTTTACCTTGCATAATCATTTATATATCCTTTGTATTTTCTAAGATTTGTATAAAATCTTCTTTTATCCATGAAGCAGTTCCTATTAAAACACCATCAACTCCATCTATTAAACAAATATCTCTCACATTTTTAACTTTTACAGATCCACCATACAAAAGAGGTTTGTCAATTTTTTCTTTAATTCCTAAATGAATAGCCTTTATATCATCACTTGTTGCACTAATTCCTGTGCCAATAGCCCATACAGGTTCATAAGCTAAAATAAGATTTTCATACGAAATATCTATACCATCAAGTTGTCCCCAAATATACGACATAGTTTCTTCATAAGATATATTTTTTACTTCCAATGGTTCGCCAATACAATAAATGATTTTATATCCTAAATCTTTGTAAAAATTAAATTTTTTTGTTATTTCTTCTTGAGATTCTTTTAAAATATGTCTTCTTTCACTATGCCCTAATAAAATAGTCTTAATAGCAAATTCTTCTAATTGTATACTTCCTATTTCACCAGTATATGAACCTTGTTCTACATGGTAAGCATTTTGAACCCCTAAATTCAAATTTGTTACTGTATCAAACTTATCTAATGCTGTTGTACTTGGAAAAATATACACTTCATTATTTGTATTTGCTTCTAAGTATTCATTTACATCTAATACAAACTCTTTAGTACTAGACCTTGTATGATTTGTTTTAAAATTAGCCGCTATTATCATTTATTTATCCTCTATTACTAAGGCTTTAACACCTGGTAAATCTTTACCTTCAATTAACGCCAAAGAAGCTCCTCCACCAGTACTAATAAAAGTCATCTCATCTTCATCGCCAGTTCTTCGTACTAAATCAGCAGTATCTCCACCGCCAACTACTGTTGTTGCATATGAAGATGCAACTGCATGAGATAGTTTGGTACTACCTTTTGCAAATTTATCCATTTCATAAACACCCATTGGACCATTCCATAAAATAGTATTAGCATCTTCAAGAGCTTGTGCAAAAAGTAAAGCACTTGCTGGTCCAATATCTAAACCCATCCAATCTTTTGGTATTTCTTGAGCAGTTACTAGTTTAGCAATTGCTTCAGAATCAAAAGATGTCGCTGCAACTACATCAACAGGTAAATAAAATTTTACTCCCAAATTTTTTGCTTCTTGTATAATTTTAATAGCTTCAGGAATTAAATCTTCTTCTACTAAAGACTTTCCAATTTCATGACCAAGAGCTTTTAGAAAAGTAAAGGCCATACCGCCACCTATTAAAATTTTATCAACTTTTGGAATTAAATTATATAAAGCTTGTAGTTTTCCAGATACTTTAGAACCCCCAACTATTGAAACAAACGGACGTTTTGGTTTATGGACTATATGATGAAAAAATTTAATTTCTTTTGCTAGCAAAAAACCAGCAGCCCTATGTTGCATATCAAAATGTTTTGTAATAGCATCAACAGAAGCATGAGCTCTGTGTGAGACTCCAAAAGCATCATTAATATAAACATCAGCCATAGAAGCTAACTTAGAAGCAAACTCTTTATCATTTAAAGTTTCTCCTTTGTTATATCGAACATTTTCTAAAAGTAAAATTTCACCTGCTTGTAAATATTTTGCTACTTTTAAAGTATCTTCTTGTACAACATTTTTAGCCATTTTAATTTCTTGCTTTAAAAGTGTATGCAATCTTTTAGCAACTGGTTTAAGTGAGCATTTTTCATCATATTTATCTTTAGGACGTCCAAAATGAGATGCTAAAATAATACTACAATCATTATCAATACAGTATCTAATAGTATTAAGTGCTGATTTTATTCTTCTATCATCTGTAATATTATTATATTCATCCATTGGTACATTAAAGTCACATCTAATAAAAATTTTTTTAGCAAAAATATCAATATTTTTAATTTCTTGTAGTTTCATATAATATAAATCCTTAATTTTTAGAAATAAAAAGTGCCATGTCAACTAGTCTTGAAGAATATCCCCACTCATTATCATACCAAGTCATAACTTTAATCATATCACCATCAACGACTTGAGTTAAGTCTCCTGCAATTATACTTGAATTTGTATTTCCAATTAAATCAGTTGATACTAACATATCATTATCAACTGCAAGTATACCAGCTAATTCTTTTGCTTTTTCATTAAAAAGTTTGCTTACTTCTTCTTTACTTGTTTTTTTATTAACAACAAAATTAACATCAACCATAGAAACATTAGGAGTTGGAACTCTTACACTTTGACCATGTAATTTGCCATCTAATTGTGGCATAATTAATTTCATAGCTTTTGCAGCTCCTGTACTTGTAGGAATCATATTTAATGCCCCTGCTCTTGCTCTTCTTTTATCTGACTTATGTTTTACATCTAAAATATTTTGATCATTTGTATATGAATGAATCGTAGTCATTAAACCTTTTTCTATTTTAAAAGCATCATCAATTATTTTAGCAATTGGTCCAAGACAATTTGTAGTACAAGACGCATTTGAAACTATAGTCTGACCTTTATATTCATGTTCATTTACACCCATTACAAATGTTGCAGTATCATCTTTAGCAGGAGCAGAAATAAGAACTTTAGAAGCTCCATTTTCTAAGTGCACTTGACATTTTTCTTGTGTTAAATAAGCTCCTGTACATTCTAGAATAACTTCTGCACCACATTCTTTTGAAAAAGTTAATTCTTTAGCGTTTCTTGTTGAGTATAATTTTGCTTTTGTATTTCCTAAGCTTAAATAACCGTCTTTTACTTTTACATCTCCGTTAAAAGTTCCATGAACACTATCATATTTTGTAAGATATTCTAACATCTCATTTGTAGATGTATCATTAATAGCAACTAATTCAATATCATCTCTTGTTGAAATTATTCTAGCAACACATCTTCCAATTCTTCCAAACCCATTTATTGCAACTTTTAATGCCATTTTTACCCTTTAGTTATTATTGCTTAACTTGACACAATTTTATCTAATATTTGCTATAATAAAAGTTAAATAGCTTATAAGGAAGAATAGAAGTGAAAATTGCAATTTTTGGGGGTAGTTTTGACCCTCCACATATTGGACATGAAAAAATTGCATTAGAAGCTATTAAGTGTTTAGATATTGACAAACTTATAATTGTTCCTACTTTTTTAAACCCTTTTAAAAGTTCTTGTCTTTTTAGTTCTAAAAATAGACTACTTTTGATAAAAAAACTTTTTTTGGATTATAAAAAAATAGATATTTGTGAATATGAAATCAACCAACAAAAACCTATTAATACAGTTGAAACTGTCAAATATATTAAAAACTTATATAAGCCTTCTTTATTATATTTAATAATTGGTACTGATAATTTTAAACTCATTCACACTTGGTATAAGTATGATACTTTAAAAAATCTTGTTGAATTTATCATAGCAAAAAGAGGCATTCATAATCACAGTTTTAAAGAAAATAAGCATTTAGACATAAATATAAATGTAAATTCAACACAATTAAGACATACTTTAAATTTACATTATATTCCAAAAAAAATACAAAATGATGTCAGTAAAATTTGGCATAATAAAAAGGTTATATAAATTGCAAAAAAGATTAAAAGTAATACAGAATATCTTAAATGATAAAAAAGCACAAAATGTTGAAGTTATAGATTTAACTTCTAAAGATTATATTGTTGAGCATGTTATAATAGCAAATACTTTAAATGGAAAACATGCTTATTCATTATTAAATTACCTAAAAAGTGATTTAAAACCACAAGGTGAAGAATTTCTAAGAGTTGAAGAAAGCGATGAATGGACGATTATTGATTTAGGTGATATATTTATTCACTTAATGAGTGAGAGTTATAGAAAAAAATACTCTTTAGAAAAACTTCTTAATGAATTAGATAATAAAGCTTAAAAGTTTATTATCTACATTTTTTAAATGTTCAAAAGCTTTATTTACCCTGATGTAATAATTTATTATAATTACTAGCGGCATCTTGTGCTCCACCCATATTACCAGAGTAAATAGCATAAGCTACACCTAAGATAAATATTAGAATGAACCATTTCATTACATTACTTCCTTGGCTTTTATGCCTAATAAATCTAATGCAATTTTTAAACTTAATGCACACATACTTAATACTTTTAAATATTTATTTTGTTCTTTACTTCCTATTAGTTTATATTCATTATAAAATTGATGAATTAAAGAAGCTAAAAAATACAAATAGTCGGTAATTTTTTGAGTATCTTTTTTATCAAAAGCATCATTTAATACTGTTGATAAACGTAAAGATTCATAAACTAAATTTAAAGCATCTTGGTTTAAATTATCAAAGTTTTCATCTTTTACATCATCAAAATTCAAATTAGCTTTTTTAAAAACTTGATTAATTCTAGCATAAGCATAATTGATATAAAAAACAGGATTTGAACTATCATGATTTTTTAATCGATCTACATCAAATTCTAAATGTGTATCAGCTTTTTTAGTTAAAAAAATAAAACGAAGAGCGTCTGAGCCTATATCTTTTGTAATATCAGACATTAAAATAGTATTTCCTGTTCTTTTACTCATCTTGTAAGCTTGTCCACCTTTAAGTAAAGATACCATTTGAGATAAAATAATCTCAAGAGAAGAATCGTCATTACCTAAAAAATTAATAGAAGCTTTTACTCTTTTTATATAGCCATGATGATCAGCACCCCAAATATTAATGTATTTATCAAATTTTCTATCGTATTTATTTTTATGATAAATAATATCACCTGCTAGATATGTAGGAATTCCATTATCTCTTACAACTACTCTATTAGAATCGTCACCATATTCAATAGATTTTAAATAAATTTTATTGTCTTTTTCAAATAAATAATCATTTTTTTCTAACATTTCTTTTATTTTATTCCAAGAAAAATATAAAGATTGTTCAGATACAAAATTATTAAACTCTATTTTTAAGTCTTTTAAATCTCTTATGATAATATCAAGAACTAAATCTTTTGCAAAAAGTGCAATATCTTTATATTTTGACTCATCATATAAAATATTTTTTCCAAATTTTTTTACAGTTTCTTTAGCAATATCTACTAAATATTCACCTCTATAGTAAACTTGGGGATAAGTTATTTTTTCTTTATATAAAAACTCAAGACCAGCTAAACATACAGATATTCCAAGTAAATCCATTTGTGAACCTGCATCATTTATATAATATTCTTTTGTAATACTATAACCTAAATGATTTCCAAGATTAGCTAAAGTATCCCCTAAAATAGCACCTCTAGCATGTCCTATATGTAAAGGCCCAGTAGGATTTGCAGAAACAAACTCTAAAAGAATTTTTTTATTTTTTAAGTTTTCTTTTGTATATAAATCACCTTGTTCTAAAGCTTTATTTGCTAAATCTTCTAAAAAATTATTTGTCAATGTAAAATTTAAAAAACCTTGTACTGCTTCAACTTTCTTAAAAAGTTTATGATTAGAAAATTTTTTACTAAGCTCTTGTGCAATAATAAAAGGAGATTTTTTAAACTCTTTTGCTAAAGAAAATGCAATAGGTGTAGAATAATGCCCATAAGATATATTTTTTGGTTTTTCTAAAACTATATTACGATTTAATATTTCTTCAATATTTTGTTTTACTAATTTTTCCAATTTCTTTTCTTATGTAGTTTTAGTTTCATTTTGTTCTAAATTTGTTTTTTTAGTTTGTTCAACTTCAGTAGAACTCATAGTATTTGAAACATCATTTTCTTTATCATCTTTTAAAGCTTTTTTAAAGTTTTTTATGCCACTTCCTAAACCTTTAGCTAACTCTGGAATTTTTTTACCTCCAAAAAGAACTAATACAACAATCACAATTCCAACTATTTCAGGTGCACCTAAACCCATGTTAACTCCTATTTTAACTTCTAAATATTATTAATGCTATTATATCTTCTTATTACTTTATATTATTTAAAATAAAGTAAAAAAACTTATATGTAAAACCTGCTGCTAATACTGAACCCAGAAGATTAAAAAACATATTATATAAACCTAATAAAAAAGATGTTTCAAGAAGCAAAAAACTTTCAATTGCAAAAGCTGAATAAGTTGTTAAAGCTCCTAAAAAGCCGGTATTAATGAAAGATTTTAAAGAATCATTTACTGTATAGTATGAAAAAATTGCAAAAAACATGCCTATTAAAAAACTTCCTACAATATTAACAAATAAAACTCCAAAAGGAAAATTAAAAGCCAAAGTTTTATTAAAAAAATTCACAATATATACTCTTGTGATGGCTCCAAAAAAACCTCCTGCACCAACTGCTAAAATAATTTGAGGGCTAAGTGTCATATATTTTAATCTCATCGTCATATATTTTATTCATATTAGTTTCCATTTCTTCAAACCATTTTGTTTTCTTAGATGCTTTAAAAGACTCCAAGTATATAATTTTTACTATTCCAGAACGAACTTCTAAAGTTTTTGAATTAATAATATTTTGTGTATTTAATATAATAACTGGCTGAACTTTTAATTCATATTTATTTGCAAGTATTTTTGCTCCTGCTTTAAAAGGTAAAAGTTTATTGTTATATGATCTAGTACCTTCAGGAAACATAGCTATTGGTCGTTTTTTATCTAATCTATCTTTAGCATCTTTTAATAAAGACATAAGTCCAGATTTATTTTGTCTATTTACACTTATCATATTCGATGCTTTTATTACATGGCCAAATAAAAATAAATTAGAAATTTCTTTTTTAGCAACCCAAGCAATATGACGATTATGAAGATGTTCCACAATAATAATGTCAAGTAACGATTTGTGATTTATTAATATTAAATCACAAGTTTCATCTTTTTTCCCTATAGTTTCAATTTTTATTCTCAAAATGTTTATTTGGATCTTCATCCATATTTTTATAATCTTATGTACATGATTTTTAAAAATATACATTGCAACAATTGTTATTGATACTGTTATTGTAAATTGTATTGCTAATATTATTCCTTTAATTTTTGCTAATATCATTTTTTTTTACCCATCCAATAATTTTTTTATTTTTATGATTAAACATTATTTTAATAAAATCTGATTTTGTGTTTATATATTCTGCTTTTATTTTATATTTAATTTGTTTAAATATTGTAGAATTATTTGTAGGCAATATATATATGTTAGTATTTTCTTTTAATTCAATTGTTTTATTTGGTAATATATATAA